>NZ_DAIQAX010000017.1 GCF_036781485.1 Thermocrinis sp. | reverse complement strand
ATGACTTTATGCAATTACATAATTATGACTTTATGTTTTTGCATAAAAGCATAAATTTAGAAGCTATGAGACACAAGAGGAAGAAAGCGGTAAGAACGACAATTTTGCTACCACCAGAGGTTCATCAAGCTTTACGCATAGAAGCCATAAAAAAGAAAGTATCTATGGGAGAGCTCGTAGTTCAAAAGCTAAAGGAGTTGGAAGAATACAGAGAAAAATATGGCGGAGTTGTGAAGGCAGAGGAGCACCTCCCTTAGGAGATCCCAAAGCCTTATTCAGTTGCCAATTTGACAAGGGTCTCAAAAGGACCCTCAAGCTCACCCCAAGGGGATAAATAGGATTATAGCATACATTCCAAATAGCCAAAGCCCTGACCTGTTCTAACCCCCAAGCCGTACTGATAAACAAACTTCAAAAGCTCCTTGCTTTCTGTGTGAAGTTTGAACCTTCCCAAAAAGCTTCTGATATATCCTCCATAGTGTTTTATAAACTCTTCCTTTATGCTTATTGGCTCAAACTCAAAGGTTTTTAATTCTAAATCTTTTCCAACTACGGACCTGTAGCGCCTTTGAGTGTTTTCTAAAAGCCACCATTTAAAATCCCTGTCCTTTGGTGTAGTATATTTTTCTTCTGGATTTTTAGAATTTACCGCTCTTTCTACCACCACCGGAGACAGCGTCTTAAAAAAGCCCGTAGGTTCATTTTCTTTCTCAACATCCACATCAACAATCCTAAAATACACACTTCCAAGCTTTGGGTTCATATCGTGAAGGTAGTTCTCTTTAATAAGCTTCAGCGTTCCGTTGTAAAAGGATATGGCAGTTTCAGAATCTCCCGTGGAAAATCTAAAGTTTATAGCCTCCACATCTTTTATACGCTCCCCTTCAATCTTTGCACTTTTCCCCAAATACACCGCAAAGGTGTAAGGCTTTGGTCTTTCCTCCTCAAACTCTTCTCCAAAAATTTTCTTCAAAAGGGATATAAACCTTCTTCTGTAATCTACACTTATAGGCAAATTATCTTCCGTAGCCCTAACAAGCCTCACCCTAAACCGCATGTAATCATCATAACAGGTTATCTGTGGGATCTTTAGTGTTTGTTAGTATTTCCCTCTTATAGTTTGTAGTTTCATCAAGGATGTAGATTATCACGGAATCCTTTTCCCTATCCACAACCTTTAATATCTCGTATTTGAGCCTTTCAATGCCCGAAAGGTTTAAACTTCCCTCAAAGACGGACTTTTGGACATGATTTAGATATTTTCTTGCAGTCTTTAAAGCTCTTTGTAGCCTTCTTTGCCCTTCCTTTTCCGTGGTATCTATGTCATAAAAAAGAACAACCCTCATTGCTTTAGGTTGTAGTAGTCCAACGGTAAATAGGTTTCATCTTCTGCTAAATGTTTTATTAGCTTGTAGAGTTCAAGCCTTATCAGTGTTTTTAACGATACATTCCTTTTCAGTTTTGGATGATAGACAGTAGATTTCAAAAGATTATCAAAAGCTTTCAAAAACTTTTTCTTTCCATCGGTGTTTAGATAGCAATATTCAGCCTCTTCCAGAAAGTCCCTTTCTGTTATAGTGCCCGATTTAATAAGCTCAAGAATTAATCCCTCTGAAAGCATAGGTTTAAAGACCTCTGCCACATCTAAGCATAAGGAATGTCTTTTTTCCGAAGGTTCGTGCAGATAACTAACCGTTGAGTTCAGGGGAGTGTGGTATATCTCTCCAAGCACCTTGGCGTAAACCAGAGAGTTGCCAAAGGAAATTAAAGCGTTCAAAGGGTTCTGTGGCGGTCTTTTTGTTCTTGTCTCAAAATCCCAACCTGTCAATTTCTCAAGGGTTTTGTAACAAAGCTTTTTAAAGCTTCCTTCCACTTGCATGACCGCTTCAATGGTAAAAGCCTGTTTTAGTCTTTTCAAATACTCACTAACATCTATCCTGTAAAGTTTTTCAGAATTTACTATAGAACCAAGCACAAAGCTTTTTGCAAGATAAAGCCTTTTTTCTTTATCAAGGTAATGTTCCACTTGCTTTATGAGAAGATAGCCCGATAGATTTTTCTCCCTCGGATAAAAGCTACCTATATAGTAGCCATAATAATTGAAAAAGTGTGCAGTTATCCCGTATTGGGACAAAAAACTAAAAAACCTGGTATTGGTACTAACCTCTGCTAAAATGAAAAGCTCAGAAGTGTTTTCTACGGGTATCTTCTTTTTGATGTCCCCGTTTTCAAAAAATATAGTATTTTCATCTCTCTTTAAGGTCCCGTTGGTGGTTATGTAGTAAATTTCAGCCATAGCAATATTCCCAATAGGCACACTTTTTGCAATATGGTTTGTTTATAACCTTCGGTGGTGTGTCTTTTTTGAGTATATTCTCCATCTTACCTATCACCTCCCCCATAAGCTCTTCGTCCTGTTTGCTTAACTCAACCTCCAAAAGCCTTTTTTGTTTTGGATAGTGAATTATCCCGTGGGAGACTTTGATTCCTTTTGTCCTAAGGTAGTAGATGTAATACTTAACCTGAAGTACATGAGCAGGCTCCAAGGCGGGTGAGTGCTTTACTTCATGAACTGCCAAACCTTTTTCCGTAGTGAAAAAATCTATGCTAACAGGCTCGTAGGAAAACTCTTCTTCCCTTTCTCTCGAAAAGCTAATCTCGTCCAAAAGCTTCCCAAGTTGGACATACTCTGATTCATTTTCAAAGCTTATTCCTTTTGTAAAAAGCCAAAGCTTTCTTTGACACACCGCGTAGTATGCTACCTGCGTGCCTCTAAATTTTAACTCCCTTAGGTCCATACTATACGATGTTTTCCTCTTGTTCAGTGTCTGCAGAGCTTGTTAGCTCAAAGCCTGTATCTTCGCCGTAGTTTCCTTCCACGTAGTAGATGCTTAGCTTATCGTGAATTTTTTGCTTTTCCAACTTGTTCAAGGACCACGCAGGAAGAGAAAAGCTGTATTCAAGAATCTGGCTTAGATATTTTACTCTTTCCACCAAGTTGTCCTTTGTCTTTTCCCATTTTTGCACCAGCTCTTGAACCTCTTTTTCAAACCTTTTGGGAATTACTTGCACTGCGTTTATGTCCCTAAAAAGCTCCTGCGCTTTACTTTTACTCCTTATAAGGCTATCCGTTCCCTCCCAAAGGCTTGTTATGTAGCTGTAAGCCTTGTTAAAGCTCTCCAAGTACTTTGTGTTTCTCAAAGCACTTTCTGAATACACCTTTTCCATAAGCTCCCACTTAAACTCCCAATACCAAAGCCCATCCTTAAGTTCTTTCTGCATTTTTTGGTGTAAGTCTTTGTAATACACAGAGCCTATGCCAGAACATTCTTCTGTGAATACAAACACGTTTGGTTCCTCTGTTGATTTTTGCCCTCTTCTGTTGCACCTTCCCATGCGCTGGATCAAACTGTCTGCAGTAGAAAGCTCTGTAAAAAGGTAGTCCGCATCAAGGTCCAAAGACACTTCCGCAAGCTGAGTGGTGATCCACACGCCCCCCTCTTGACCGTCAAAAAAATTCTTTATCTCTATTTCCTTTTGCTTTCTGTCTTTGAGCATAAACCTGCTGTGTAAAAGCTTAGCGCTGGGAATTTCCCCTTTTAGCTCAATAGCCTTTTTGACAGTATTTACCACCACAAGCACTTTGGCTTTTTGGGAAAGCTCTACTATCTTTTCTATCCAGCTGTCTATTTTGTCTTGCACGATCTCAACATTGTGGTAAGGCTTTTGCTGTAGGTTAAATTTCTCAAACTCTACTCCCATAGATATAAATCTCTCCTTTAGGAACTCAGGGAAAGTGGCTGTCATAACTAAAAACTTTCCGCCGTTTTGAGCTAACACTTCCAAAGCTTTTACTATAAAGGCTAAGGTAATTGGGTCGTAAGACTGCAACTCGTCAATAACAAGCCTTGAGTAGAGCGCTGTGGCATAGTACTTTTCAAAGCCTTTGTATCTAAAGACAAAGTGCATAAGCTGGTCTGGGGTGCAGACGATTATTGGCTTGGCAAAGTTGCAGGAAAGGAAGTAGTTCAAAAAGATAGCATCTTCTTTGTTGTTTTGAATGTCTTCGTTTCGTTCATCCTTTTCAAGCACATAGCTTAATGCACTTGAGTGTAAAAGTCCTGCACGATCTTTAAAAATTCCCTCTGCCCTTGTGTAAATGCCGTTGGCAGAAACTCTGTATGGCAACATAAAAAAGCCTTTTCTTTGAAGATAGATAAAGCCTGCCTCAGTTTTGCCCGATCCAGTAGGAGCTATAACCACGAGGTTTTTATCCCTGTTCCCTTTTATAAATATTTGCATTTCGTTGGGATTGATGTTCTTTTCTTTGAAAAACTCATCCACGAAACTTAGCGTGTCATCCGGAGGTATTTCTTCAACTTCTTGTGCTTGCTTTGAACTGCTGGCGTGGTCTATGCGAAGAAGTAATCCCTTCAAAAGGCGGTAGTATTTAATCAATTCTTCCTCAGGAAGGTTAAACATCCTTGCAATATCATCCCTCAAATAATCTATCTCCCCTTTTTTTAGCAAAAAGCTTATCGGATTTTTCTCAAAGCCAAACTCCTCCTTTAAAACTTTTTCCACATTTTCTACTGACACTTCCTCCACAGGATGGTGGTGTAAAACCAAAAGTCTTACGATTTTTCCGATTCGTTCATCCTCTACATCTACAAAGGCGGGCGAAAGCAGATTATGCCTTACCTCCGGAAGATTCTTTATAGGTTTTACGCTTTTGTTTTTGAGTTTTTCTTGAAACTTGCAGTGAATTTTGCCATAATCGTGATACTCACAGGCAAGCTCTAAGATCTCCCAAAATCTATCCCTTAGCTCGCATGGAAGCTTTTTTGGTATTAGTTCTTCTATTTCTTCCTTGTAATGGCACTTAAGTTTTTCTAAGTTTTCCAAAAGTTTGTTTGTGTGTTCCCTTATCGTTGTTCCGTCATCCTTTGCCCAGCGTTTTTCAAGCAGGCTCTGAAGATTCTCCATTTTCATCTTTATTTTTCGCTTTTTCTTCAGAGTTTAGCCCTATCAAAAAGGCATAGGCTATCATGCTAAAGTTTTTATCGTTCAAAGCTTCCTTAAAGAGATAGGGAATTTCCTTTCCCACTTCAAGGTATGCCCTTATTATGTTTTGGGTGAAATACTCTTTGTCCTTCCTTCTTATTGCTTCAAGCAGTCTGTAGGTGAGTGGCTCAAGCTTTTTCTGTGTGCTTGGTTCCTTTTTGTAAAGTGCTTTTAGTTCTTTTCCTGCCCCAAAGGCCAAATCAGTGTAATTTTTTTGCTCATTCATGTTCAGCACCTCCTGAAAGTTTATAAAGAAAAGCAAATTTTTACTTAAATACTTCAAATTCTTGCCTGCTTGCACTATCCTGCTTTCAATGGTGTTAGCTTTTAAATTTTTATAACTGTTTTTTCTGATAAATCCTGACAGCAAAAGAAATAAAAACTCATAAAGAGACCTTCCGGTGTATATGTAGAAAAGAAACTCAAAGAATATATTTTTCAAGTTTTCGGGATAACTACCAATCAATTGACGAATGGCTTTAGCTAAATTTGGTCTTATGTGGAAAGAGTATATGTTGGCTGTTGCATCTCCTACCTTTTCTATTTCCACAAAGTAGATGTTTTCTAAAATCCAACTGCTTTTTTGCTCTTCTAATCCCAAAACATGCTCTATTATGTCCCACACTCTTCCAAGCTTTTTCTGTTCTATTTCCTCTTTCATGCTTAAAATCTGATTGAGTCTGTAAGTTTCCAAGAGGTCGTCGGGAACATAAACAAAAATATACTTTCCGCCTGATTTGTAGAATCCAACGCTCGTAAAATAAAGCAGGAATTCACATTCTTTACATATGGGCATTGGGTCCCATATGAAATTTCTAACTGTCTCAAGACTTGCAAATAGTGGGGTAAAAGTCGTCGCATCTACAAAGTTTTTGGCTTGTCTTTCGTGACAGAAAAAGCAAGTTTGGGAGGTTTCTATAGTTTTTTCCATAAGTTTGTTGCGAGCTTTCAAGAAGGCTTTTTTGACTTCTTCTGAAACTTGGTTTATATCTTTTATGAACTCTTCTATATCCTCATCCTTTATAGATATATGCTTTACCGATGGATTAGTAAATGGACTGTTGCTGTGAAAATCTCTAAGTTTTGGAGATATAAGAATTTTATAAGGATCAAACGTATTTTTGTAATTTTGCTTTTGGTTTTTATTTTTATATTCCTCATAAGCCTTTTTAAGCCTTTTATCAATTTCCTTTTCATCCTTCAAAAGATAGTCTGCGTAAATTTTTGGTAGTTTTTCCCACAAGCTCTTTGGTATCTTTAAGGTTTTTTCTTCTACCAAATTTTCTAAGCTCTGCCCCTGCTCTTCCAAAACCTTCAAAACTCCAACGCAAGCGCTTGCCATAAGCCAATTTCCTGCGTAGAATTTTATGTATTCTTCTCCTTCGGATCTTTTTAGCTCTTCCTCTACTGATTCAGTTAAAAAAACAGGATAGCCATCTTCATCAAAAACCAACGAACCGTAGATTTGGGTTCCCTTTTGGAGGTAGTAAGCGTCAATCCAAGAGTAAGTTTTTGGCTTTTGGGAGTTTTTGTAAAAGTAAGAAAGGCTAAAAAGCACTCCCTTTTTATCAACGCTGACCTTTTCTAAGATCTTCTTTGGTATGTAAGCGCTGTGGTTTAACTTTACCGCTTGCTTTTCGGATATTTCCTTTTCTTCACATTGGACTATTTTTACTTCTTCCACCTTTACTGGATACTCTCCGCCCGAAAGAAAAAGAAGCTCCTTTGGCTCTTTTATAGCTTTTTCCATCTCTTCCAAAAGACTTTCTTCAGCTTTTATGTGTATTAGCAACCTTAGGTTATAAAGGGTTGGAACTTGCAAAGGAAGTCTTTCCAAAACTCTATCTTTAAAGTTATACTTCCTAAACCACACGTAATCCCTATACATTGCGGTGTAGTCTCCCTGAATTGAGATTTGGAAGGACTCTCCTTCCCGCTTTCTTCCCATTGCGCTATAAATCAGACCTATTATGGTGGAGTAGGGGGGAAGGGGATAGACCTCTATACCTTTTATGGAAAGCGGATTTTTGAAAATTCCCGTGGGAGTGTAAAGCTTAAGTCTTAGACACTGCATAAACTTCCTCCACCTTCTTCTTTAGCTCCTCAAAGACCTCTCCTACGCTTTTGCATTCCAGCTTTTCCCTTACTTCTTGTTCGTTGGCAAAGTATCCAGAAAGTATTCCACAAAGGGTATTTTCCCTTTCCCCTTCAGGGATCAATTTCTTGCAGTCAAGAAGTCTGGCGGTATCCAAGATTAGCTTTCCGTCTTCAGTTTCCTTTGCTCCTATGCATCCCATGAAGAACGGATTTTTTATCTTGTAAATGCCACCTATTACAAAGATGGGAGAAAGATTTTCCCACCTTCCCCTTATCTGTCTTGAAAGCGTTCTTACTATGTCCAATAAAGTCTTTACTCTATTGGCTTTCCCTTCGGGCGGGATAAGATCCACCGATTGGTTTTCCCCTTCCCACACTCCTATCCTATCCAAATCTATTGCTATTGTGTAGTAGTAATGAGCGCTGTGCTGTTCGGATTGGGCTATGACTTGGGCGTCTTTTTGTTCTAAGTGCTTTATGTATCTGTTGTATGCATCTATGTTGTTCATAAAGTCCATGTCCCCTTGGAACTTAGAGATGGAGTAGGCGTAGGTGATTTTTACGGGTGCAGTTCTTTTGATGCTGTCTCCATAAGACAGCTCTACTTTTTCGTCATCTGCCCCTTTAAGATTCGTCAAAAGTCCCCCAAAAAGGTCAAATTCGTGGTAGTCCCTTATTAAAGCTTTTCCAAACTCATCCACGTCGAGCTTTTTACCTTTCTTGGAGCTTCCAACGAGATCTCTTACCTTTTCATCCAACAGCTTCCATCCAAACTGTTCCTTTCCCGCCTTCCTCATCTCATACTTGAGCGCCTTATCGGAAACGTAGGTTATTTGGGAATTGTCCTCCAAGGAAAGCTTTTTGAGGATGGATACGTTTCCTATGTTCTCCCCGTAGTTTAGGCTACTTGCCCTTTGGGTTATGATGGTAAGTGTAAGAATGCCTTTCATTTTCCCACCTCCTTAATTTTTTAATTCTGACATTTATCTATGGCTTTCAAGAAATTTTATCCAATCCTCTGGCAAGCTATTTTCTTTTGCGCCTTCAATTACCGTGTTTAGATACCTTTCCGAGGGCTTTCTTATCTCCCTTGGCTTTGGTCTTACGTAAGCTACAGCTTTTAACACTTGTCCAAGCTCTGGCACCACTACGGACACTTCCTTTCTGTCATAAACACCTGGATATCCTTCGTGTAGGTCCAAGCATTCAAAGCTCTCCAACTCAAACAGCACTCCCCAAACTCTGCCTGTTGGATCTTGCACCAAATTAGCCACTCCCCCGTTCCACTTGCTTGACGGTCCATCAAACACCAACTTGTAGCCCTCCACGTAGCCCACTCCTATCTTTTTCCAACTGTCTCCGCATCTTTCTCTCATCTGCTTTAAGTTCATGTTTGAACCGTAGGCAAAGTAAAGAACCATCTTTATTACCTCCAAAATTTTTTCCAATCACCTGATGGTATTTTCTTAAGTCCATTGACTGAGTTGTTGTATATGTAAGTGTAAGTTTCCAGGTCTTCGCCAGTCTCCAGTTTAACCTTTATAAGCTCTCTTCTGTAAAGTGAAGGCACTCCTTCTATCCAATCCAACCTTTGGAGTATATCTTCAGAAACCCGATAAACCTCTCCAACCACCCTGCCAGAGCCAGGCACCATACCAGGAAAGTCGGATATCAAGTATAGATCGTAGCCCTCTGCGTAAGCCAGTCCCACAAATTCGCAGTTTTGCAAAGCCCCGTGCCTTACCTCACCATTGCGAAGGGTCCCATAGACAAAAACGTAAGCCATCTTTAACGCCTCCCTATATCCACTGCCCCTTAGATTTCTATTACACTTTTTTTTGCAATCTTATAGAGCATAATTATTGTAGAAACTGCAATAGCATATCCTACAACAAACGCTAGGATTATTTCAAGCATCATTAAACCTCCTTATATCCTATATAAACCTGTCCTTTTTGCAGATTCTGACATCTACTTAGTGTTCTGCAAACTTTTAAGGATGTTTAGCATTACATAGGTTCCTAATACAAATCCCCCTATAAAACTGGCTCCTTTTGTAAATTCTGACATCTGCTTTTTAGATTTCTGGCTCCACACGGTTCACTAGGAACAACTCAAGCATAAAGCAAGTATAACGCAAGATACACCTTTCAACTCCACACG
>NZ_DAIQAX010000016.1 GCF_036781485.1 Thermocrinis sp. | reverse complement strand
AAGTGATGGACTGGAACCAAACGCTGACGATTATAGCAAGCATGGCGGGAATTTTGACAGGCTATGCTTTTCTTTTAAACAAACGCATTAAGGATATAAGAAAAGAACTGACGGAGATCCGCATGCTTTTATACAAAGTTTTGGAGGTTCCTTAGAAAGGGGAGAAATAAAACTTTTTTCTTCACACGTGCATCACGTTAGCAAACTTTAAATGGATTATCCTTTTAACTTACAGGAGGACTGGAAAATGAGGAGGATTTTACTCCTTTGTCTGGTGGTATTGATATCTTTTAGCACCCAAAAATCTTATAGTGCAAGTATGTCTGATTATTGCTACATACCTCCTACCGTAGGAACATCTGTGCCTCCTATTGTAATGCTCGTCATGGGTAGGGACCACAAGATTTATTATGAAGCCTATAACGACGCTTCAGACCTTGACGGAGATGGAAGGCTGGACGTAGGATACAAACATTCTATAGACTATTATGGATACTTTGATCCATATAAGTGTTATAGGTACGAAGGTATCGGAGCCAATGCAAAATTCGTTCCAACAAGGAGAACAAACAACAAATACTGCGGTGGAACTAACGAATGGAGCGGAAACTTCTTGAACTGGCTAACCATGGCACGCATTGACGTGATAAGAAAAGTTCTTTATGGTGGATTTAGGTCCACTGATAGTGTAAGTGAAACAGTTCTTGAAGCTACTTACATTCCTCAGGATGCCCACAGTTGGGGAAAAGAATATGCAGGGGCAGATACTAGACAGCTAACACCTTTCGACCCACCCCTCTCTGGTAAAAGACACCTCTTCTGTATTACCAGCACCTCAATGGGGGATACGAGAAAGATAAGGGTAGCTTTAAACGACTCAAATAGAATATGGAATTGGGCATCCTCGGAGAAAGCGGTTTGCAGTGGGCCAGGTACATCAGGAGGGTTTAGGCAAGGACCTGTAGGGACAAGAAATGACATACAGGATTATTACATCAGAGTCAAAGTCTGCGACCCGTCCGTTGGGCTTGAAGAGAATTGTAAAAGATATCCAGCTGGGACATATAAACCGATTGGGCTTCTTCAAAAATACGGTGAATACGAAGGTGGTGGTAAATGGTGCAGTAAGTCCCTTAAACCTTGTAATACAGATAGCGACTGTAATACAAGCACAGATGGTCTTTGCGTTGATAGAGCAAAAATGTATTTTGGTTTATTAACAGGTTCTTACACTAAGAACCTAAGCGGTGGAGTTCTGAGAAAAAATATCTGGACTATTCAGGATGAATTAAATCCAAATACTGGAATATTTCAGACCTTAGAAAACGTGCTAGGGAACATAATTCTAACCTTAAATAGAATGACCGTAGTAGGTTTTAGATATTCTGATTACTCTTATCAAGATCCATCTGGAGGATCCTGTGGATGGATTACAAACGCTCCATTATCAGAAGGGCAATGCAGGATGTGGGGCAATCCTATTGCAGAGATGATGTATGAAGCTGTAAGATACCTTGCAGGTAAGAGCTCTCCAACATCTGATTTTACCTATTCTGGAACTCAAGACAGCGGGCTGAACTTGCCTAAACCTGATTGGGGGATAAGAAGTGGTTCAACACACTATAAGCCTTATGACCTATTTCCAATATGTTCAAAACCGTTTGTGATAGTTTTTAGTGATCCCTATCCAAGCTATGATTCAGACAAGCTTCCTGGGTCAGCTTTTGGTGGTTTAAGTGGAGACTTGATTGGATTAAATGTTTCAACTCTTGCAAACACCATCAGCACTTCCGAAGGAATAACTGGTAACTACTTTATTGGGCAAAGTGGTTCTTTTTATGATTTCATATGTTCTTCCAAGTCTGTATCCAGCCTTTCTACCATAAGAGGGCTTTGTCCAGAAGAGCCCACAAAACAGGGAAGTTATTACTCTGCCAGCATAGCCTATTACGCAAACACGATGTTTAGAGATAACTTTACTGGACGACGCCCACCAAACTTAAAAACTTACTCTGTGGTTTTATCGTCTCCGATACCAGATATAGCAATTAAGGTAGGTGATAGAGAAGTAAGGATAGCTCCACTTGCGAAAAGCGTAAGCGGGTGCATCGATGTATTCAATAATTGCTTTCGAAAATGCACTGTTAGCAGGGATGGGCGCGGAAACTTAACTATCAGCGGATGCAGCTCAAATGCGTTTTGTCCTACAAATCAAATAGTTGATTTTTATGTAGAACAGGTTGATTACGATTCAAGCGGAAATTTAACCTACGCCAAGTTTAGGATAAACTTTGAAGACGTAGAACAAGGTGCAGACCACGATATGGATGCAGTGGTCTTGTATGAAATCAGACCGATCGGAACTAATCAAATTGAGGTTAAATTAACCTCGGAGTATGCTGCTGGATGTATTGATCAAGTTTTGGGTTTCTTCATAAGTGGGACGACGGAGGATGGACAATGGCTTGTTGTAAAAGACAAAGACGTTCCTAACAGTTCTGATGGCGATACACCGTCTGTCGTTGCCAACATGCCTTTAACTTGGAGTAGAACCTTTACAGTTTCTGGGACTACTGCTAGACAGCTCAAAGACCCACTCTGGTACGCCGCAAAGTGGGGCGGGTTTGATGACGTAAATGGAAATAATGTTCCAGATTTACAAAGTGAATGGGACAAAGACGGAAACAGTGTGCCTGATACTTATTTCTTTGTGGCTAACCCAACCAAAATAGAGGAATCTTTAACAAAAGTTTTCTCAGATATCCTAAGCAGGGCATCTTCAGGTGCCACCGTTGCCACACTTACATCCAGAGCATCAGTATCTTCTGTTATAGTCCAACCTTACTTCTATCCAAAATACACAACCACCGACGGAAAGGAAATATCCTGGATAGGCTTTTTGCGCTCTTTTTGGGTGGATACAAAGCAAAACCTAAGGGAGGATACAATTACAAACAAGATACTCAACTTAGTGGGTGCTGCCTTTGATAAGATCTTCATGTTTTTCTTTGACGCTTCCAGCAACGAAACAAAAGTCGCCATACTAAACCAACCAGATATCTCCACATCTTGCAGTAGGGAATTAGTTAAATCTTTTAACGAGGTAATCCCGGTTTTTGATGGGGGATGCGCCCTTGCTAATACCTCAGCGGGAGATAGAAGAATATACTACAATAAAAACGGTACATTGCAAGATTTTACCACTTCAGAAGTTAGCACCTTACTTCCCATATTCCAAACGGCGGATAGTAGTATAACCAATTCTCAGGCTGAATGCATAATAAGGTATATTAGGGGTGAAAACTTGCGTGGAGACCCAACCTGCGGAAGCTTTGCAAACGTCCAAAGGATAAGAGAGTTTGATAATACAACATTCTTAAGGGTATGTCCTACCTATGGGGGTTCTGGAATTAGAACTTGGAAGCTTGGGGATATTGTTAATTCCACGCCTTCGGTTACGGGGGCAGAGCCAAACAACGTCTACCATCTTAGGTATGGAGATAGCACTTATCTCGATTACATCCGTACCACAAACTATAGAAATAGGACATCCTTTATGTTTGTGGGAGCAAACGATGGTATGTTGCATGCTTTTAGGATCGGCTTTATAAAGGAAACTGGGGATCCAAACAATCCAATCAGACTTGTAAACTCTTATAACGACGCCAGCAATAACCAAGTGGGTAAAGAAGAATGGGCTTTCATACCCAAAAATGCACTCCCCTATCTTGTTTGGTATGGTAGATCAGACTACTGCAGGGTTCCAACTGTGGATTACAGAACCTTTGTTTTTGATGCCTCCATCGGTGGACCTGCCAACTCACCCAAAAATCCAAACAGCTGGAGGACAGTGCTTATAGGGACAATGGGATTTGGTGGAAAAGCTCTTGGTAGTTATTCCTCCTCTGTATTCGCATTGGACCTGACAGATTGGTTAAATGGTACCCAGCCTAAACCAACCCTTCTTTGGGAAGTTTCTTTGCCAGATCAAACATTAACTATCTCGTTCCCGGCTGTAATTCGTTTGGGGGATAGGGACAAAAACGGTGAGTGGTATGTGGTAATAGGCACAGGTCCAAGGGACCCAGCTGGAGAAAGCTTCACAAATCTTCCCAAGCTTTATTTCATAGACTTAAGAACCGGCGGAATAGTTAAAACTATAGATATTCCAATTCCCGGCGACGTGAACGCTGCGGTGGGAGATATATCGGTTGTAGATGTGGATAGCGATTATCAAGACGATGTTATATACTTTGGCGTATATGGAAAAACTAATGCGGGTAATACCTGGGGTAACTTCTACAGGCTAAGTCTTAGGTCTGGAAGCAACTATAAAATGGTAGGCAGTCTTGCAAGTAGTGATGTGTGCAATGTTGTGGATCTTGGGACATTTGAAACAAACCAGCACACTCCACCGGTCTTTGGTGCTCCAAACTTTACAAAAGATGAAAATGGCAGGCTTTGGGTATTCTTTGGAACCGGCAGGTATCTAAGTCAGGGTGATAGGACAATTCCTTACAAAAACTACTTTATAGGTTTTAAGGATGATAACTGGGATGGGACAGCTTGCACTACCTACAGAAAAAATAATTTAGAGAATGTCACCAACTCAACAACTGCAGTAACTGTATCCGAAGTAAAACAGCTGTGTTTCTGTGATTCAACGGGTTGCGGTATGAAGAACGTTGTCTACAATACATACTACAGCGGAGGATTTACCGAGCCAACAAGGGGCTGGTATCACGAGCTAACAGGTGAAGGCATTTACTCTCAACCTTTAGTGCTTGGTGGCATAGTGGACGCTCTTACCTTTGTTCCATCGGCGGATATCTGCCAAGCGGAGGGCTCCTCTAATCTTATAGCCGTTTATTACAAAAATGGTAAGCCCTATCCGAGACCGTCAGTGCTTTCACCGGCTGCTATTTCCGGTCCTATAATAGTAGGACAGAACGTTCAGATACTTTCTAAGATAGAAGCTGGTAGAGGTATGCCTCCATTGGGGAATCCTTTCCAAGCTATGCAATCAGCCTCTAGCAGTAAAGGTGTGGAAAAGTTCTTCCAAATAGGCAGTGGATTGATTCTTAGGATAAGCCAGCAAAGGGCATCTGAAACAGAGGGGAGATTTATCCTATGGATAGAAAAGTAAAAGGTTATACCATATTTGAGCTTTTGGTTGTGGTTGTAATAATCTCCATTTTGGCTGGTGCATTTTTAATGGGGCTAAGAAACATGGTTCTCAGAGAAAGGCTATACTCCGCAATGACTCAAGTGGCTAACGATATAAAGGAAGTTCAGTTCAGGTCCATATCCTCCAATGCAACCTGGGGAATAAGATTATGCAGAGGCAGTGAGCAATATAAGATATTCACAGTCCAAAGCGGTTGCCAGGATGCAACTCCTAACTGTACAAATGATAGTTCCACACAAAGGTTAGTTTCCCTTCCCTCAGGTGTAGTGCCGGATAACGATTTCTGCGTAGTTTTTGATCGAAGGGGTTATCCACTGAATTGTGGGTGCGGTTTGGGAATGGGAAGTGTCACACTAAAAAACGCTTACGGCAGTAGGATTGTTATATTAAACAGGTTGGGGAGGGTCAGGTATGAATAGAAAGGGCTTTACACTTATAGAATTTCTTGTTGCTATGCTGATACTGTTCATACTTATGACTGGATTCTTGCGTGGCATACTTCTTTATAAAGAATTGCAAATTAGAAACCAGTTAAAGGACAGGGCAAGCGAGATATTAAACCACTTAAGCAATTACATCAGGTCTGCCCAATTCAATCCTAGTGCTTTGTGTGATTCGAATAACCCCAGCCCATTCCTGTGTGCTGTAGGTTATAGCTATCCCAACAACTGGGATAGTTCTAACTGTCTCCTGAACGCCAGTTGCACCTTTGAAAATGCAGACACAGACGGAGACCAGATAGCTGACTTTTATGACCCATACAGTGGAGCCAATCGGGATTACATTTCAAACCCCATGAATGTGGCAGCTTGGCTGAGGGTAGTTCCTTGCAATTGCGGTCCGAATTCTTGTGGGTGTTGCTACAGAGATACGGGAACCCCTATTCCTGGAATGAATTGTGGAGAAAGATACAAGGGAAGGTTTATCTACACTGCCACAAATTTGGCAAGCATACGTAGAAGTGATACAAACGCAGAGATAGGCAGGGCGGTTGGTATTGTAGTTTGGTACTTTGATCCTCAAAGAAATTACAAATATATATCCAGCACAGTGATTAGGAGCATGCCATGAAATTTAGAAGAGGTATGACACTGATTGAACTTCTGGTAGTCATAGCCATAACCTTAATACTGGCTGGGGGAATATTCTATGCGTATAGAACAATTGTTCAGCAGGCCATTACTCAATCCTTAGTGGCTAAGAATGAGCAGGACGTGGAAACTTTGCTCTATCAAATAAGGAAAGACATAGCTACCACCGGCTTTGGAGTGCCTTCAAACATGCTTAGATTTTGGCCCAACCCTGCTTGCGGTAATCTTGCAGGTTTTGCAAGTTCAAACTCAACTATAGGCAGGGTGAGTTGTGGTAACTCCGATGAATTCTATTTCGTTAGTTTAGCAACAAGAGAGTTTACATTTTCGGGATGTTGGTGGATAGTGGATAATGTGGGAAATATAAATAGACAAAGTAGGAGATGGACCTTTGAGGAATGTCCAAGTATACCCAACACAAACTCCTCTTTATGCCTTGACCTTGTTACCAAGTCTCTATTGACAGCATGTGATCCGTCCAGGCCTAACACTATAATATTTGAAACCGACGGCTACAGTCTGGATAGGTTTGCAGTAAGATACTATCTTAGAGGTACAAATTTGCCCAAAGAATGCGCCCCTAATACTTTTAATCTCATGAAGGAAATAAGTGGGGATATTCCACAACCTGTAGCAAGTTGTATTGCGGTTTTTAGGGTTAGGTACTACGATGGTGTGCAGTACAGTGAGAATCCTCCTGCGGACTTCAGAAACTTGGTAGCCATCAGGCTTTGTATGTTAATACAGGTTGGAGGAAGGACGGGTGCTTTAATAGATCCACCAAACACCTTTGAAAGATGTGGAAGCATAGCAACCCAACCAGCTTGGAGGGAATACAGATGGAGACTTATAGAAGAAGACATACCACTTTACAACCTACAGTAAAAGGTGTAGCCTTAATATCCGTTTTAGTAACGGGTATACTGGTGGCGTTAGCCATTGCAGGGCTTTACTACATACTGATGAGAACCATGGGCACAGCGGAAAGAGTAAAGACATACACATCTGTAAGGGATGCTGCAGTAAGCGGAGTAAACCATGCAGTTTCTCAGATAAGGAGCGGTATCTTTGATACCTTACTTAGTGGTGAGTGTCCGGCTGGTGCTCAGTTGCAAGGAAATAACTGCTGTAGGTTTTCTCTTTATTATAGACTTCAAGGTATAACAGAGACTTTTGGGAATGAAGTAACGTTGTGTTTGGTTGGTTATGTTCCACCACCCGGGGAACAAATAACAGGGGTGGCTTATACTAAACTGCCTCCCAGGGGTTATATATACTCAATAGTTTCTGTGGCGAGCGGTCCTCAGGGATCTACTGCAAGGATTGAGGCTGTTTATGCAAGGTGATTTCATAGAGCACTGTATATGGAAAGTTATCGTAAACAAGCCTAAAACCTTCTCTGTCCTTACGAATTGTGTAAAGGGTTATTAGCGAAGATTTCTTTAATCTTTCAGGGATGAAAAACCCATAAGTCTCTCCACCTTTTTTAACTAAGTATATTGTTCCTTTGGCGTTGTTAAAGGCACTGACCTTTTCAATACCAGCCTTTTGGTCAATTATTATTATTTCCTTTGCCTGATACTCTGTGGGGGAACCATTGAAGTTCTGAATATACAAGCCCTCATCATTTTTTATATATTCCTTACAGTTTGGAGGATTACACCTTGGAAGTTTTAGTATTGAAAAACTTTTACCAATACCTAAGTAAGAAATGGCACCTGATTTACTTATCATGTCTTCTGTAATGAGTAAATAAATTCTTGGATGGGGTGCTTTCTTGCAGTATTCTACAATCCCCTCAAGAGCTTTAAAGAGTCCCTTTTCCTTTACTTGCTGGAAGGCTTTAAGATTGAAAACAGGGTCAGAGACGCAGGAGAATATTCTATAAGCCTTCTTTTCTTCGTTCATAAACCCATAAGCTATGAGGGGGGTTTTTGTAGAAAACTGGGAGCCCCCATCGTGAAAAACTACACGCTTTGAATAGTAGGCAATGGCATAACCGTAATCCCACCAGGTTAGTATTTTGGATCCTTCCGGTGTGAGCTCTTTGAGCTTTTTTAGATCCTTAACAACTTCCTTACTTATAAAATGACCCGGAAACCTATCCAGCAGAGAAAGCCAGTTTATAGCTATAAAAAGCATAAGCAGGGGAAAGGCATAACTCACGAAGAGCTTCAAACTCTTCTTTTCCATATAGCTCTTTAATTTTGATATTAGATACACACCATAAACAAAACTCGCCCCTATTATGGGGCTAACATAAAGGTAAAGTCTGTTGTTACCATGCAG
Organism: Thermocrinis sp.; assembly: GCF_036781485.1. Classification (NCBI taxonomy): domain Bacteria; kingdom Pseudomonadati; phylum Aquificota; class Aquificia; order Aquificales; family Aquificaceae; genus Thermocrinis; species Thermocrinis sp. The sequence goes on along the minus strand of NZ_DAIQAX010000016.1, from coordinate 14,493 downwards.
TATGGCAAAAAGAAAAAGCACGAACAAGGGAAGAAGTAAGAGGTTAGTCTTTATATATCTCAGCAAGAACAGCGGAAAAGAGAACAAGGCTATGTAAAAGGGTATCTCAGAAGAAAAATAAAGGGTGGAAGTTCTAAGGAAGGTCACCTTAGACTGTTCGCCGATAGTTCTGAGCACTTCGGGAACAGTCTGCGATTCCACTACAGGTAGATTAAAACCAAAGTAAAGAAATAACCTGTAGAGAATGTCCAGTCCTAAAAAATAACCAGTCATGTAAGATATGCCTACCCAGAGTACTAAAAAGCCAAATATAGAGAAAAGGAAAAGCCTTCCACTTTTCCACACCAAAAGCCAAAAGCCAAGAAAGGAAAGAACAAAGAACTCCGTATGAGCATACCACCAGTAAAACAGAAAACTAAACAGAAGGGCGAGTGAGCAGTATAGATAGGCACGCCTTTTTTCCATGTTTTTGTAAGAGAGAAGAAGAAAGAGAGCTATGGAAAAGATAAAGAATAGGTTCATGCTGTCCGTGTCTATATCCAAAACAAAAACCCTCATAAGATAGGCGCTAGAAAGGGCGGTTATGATGGCAGTTCCAAAACCCAACAAAAGATTGCCCGCAAAATACCAAAAGAGTACCAAAGGAATAACAAACAAGCTTCCCAGTATGGGAGAAAACCAAAAACCAACCCACTCTAAGGGGAGACCGGTAAGCTTGATCAGGGAGCCATAAATAAAACTTATAAGGGGTATGTATTTATACTTAATCCCATCCTCTGGGAAGTTTCTCAAATCATCCATCTCTTCCCACCCCCCCTCAGCCCACTCCTTGGCAAGCCTTCCAAAGAAGTATCCATCCGGGTTTTGAATAAACGGCTTTCCATCCAAAAAGAAAAGGTCTTGATTTTTAAAGTATTGCCTTATCTCAAGGATATGGGGAAGGAGAGCAAAAAGAAAAGAGAAAGCCAGGGCAAGGGCCAAAGCCCAGTTTATTCTATGTAACATCTAAAGGGCCTTATATCCACCTTGCACACTACCTTTTGTCCGTCTGGAGAAAAATAGGCTACTATCTCTCCTGCAGTCAATTCACCAGTGCTGTTGCAAACCGGAGCTGTGGAAGCCTGCAAATGAACCAAACCCCCGGGAGTGGTGTAGTTTGCTACACAGTTGGGAAAGCTGGAGTTTCCAATCACAGAATAGGTTTCTGTCCCAGAAGATGGATTATTTGTCGCACAGTAAGAGGCAATGTCCATCATACAAGCCCTTGCCTTAAGAGGCTCTACTAAAGTAAAGCCCCCCTACTGGGGGCAATAAAAGGAGAACATGGCTAAAGATGGATTATTGAGCTTCTACAGTGCACCTTATAGATTGGTCAGTAGTAAAGCACCTTGCCCTGTAGTCGTTTACACCAGAGAGGGTTCCTATTATACTTAAACCACTCAAAACTCCATCGTTACCGCAGCTAGCGTTACCACCGGTACTAAGTGTCACTGTCCCACCAGCTGTGGTTACAGTTTGGTTTCTGCAGTTAGCACCAAAGGAGCCAGTACCAACTATATAGCCGCCGCTACTACCGGGATTTTCCATACAATACGCCGCAAGGTCCATCAAGCAACCCCTTGCTATGGGTTCTGCGTAGGAGCTAACCTTAGCCTTTCTTTGATAGCTCAGATACTGGGGTATTGCCAAGGATGCTAAAATGGCTATGATGGCTATGACTACCAGCAGCTCAATGAGGGTGAAACCCTTTTGCTGTCTCATGACTATACCTCCCTTAAAGTTTTCCCTATCGGACCGGTCCTCAAGGGTTAGATTTAATTTTATTCTATTATGGGGAGGGAAGTCAATACCTTTCACAAATACTTCACAGAGCTTTGAAAGTAGAACGGGAGCACCAAGCAAAGGCTTAGAATAAACAACCCCAAAAGCCTCAGGATGGTTTGGTCAAACTGCAAAAGCTTAAAAGCTACGAGGGGCAGGCTAAAGAGCACTATAAAGTAAGCGCGATCCCTTTCTACCTTCAGACCAAAAAGCCTACCTACAGGCGTAGTGTTTTGAGCCAAGACAAAACCAGAGTAATAAACCCCTATAGCCATAAGACTTATTAGGCTTTTAAAAATTTCCACCAGCTTACTGGATCTAAGGATTGAACTTAAAAAATAGTTAAAATCTTGGGAAAGAAGGGAAAGCTTTAAGAGAAAGTAAAGCAGGGCGTTATCCATCCAGAGTATTCCTAAGAGGAGTAGAGGGACAGCCCTAAAGCTCTCTTTTGTATAAACAATCTCCAATTGACATAGTCCTTCTAGAGCAGATCTTACCCTGGATAGCTGGTTTTCATCTACGAATATCTCTAAACTTTTTGCTCCCCCTTCCTCTAACTGCTTGTATACATCTTCAAGACCTACACCAATACCAGATAATCTGAATATTAGCTCGTCTATGTCCTTTATGTCAAAAAGCCTAAGTCTAATCCTCATTGTCTAACCAGTAGTGGAGTTATGAATATGAGCAGTTCGCTGTTTTGCTTGCTTAGCCTTTCCTGCCCAAAGAGGTATTTCAGGAGGGGAACCCTTACCAAGCCTGGCACGCCCTCGTTAGTAAGGTTGCTCTGGTCATCTATTATCCCGCCTATGACTACCGTTTGTCCATCTTCTACGATTATCTTAGTCTTTATATCCTTTGTGTTTATCGCGGGTCCTTGGGAGGTTTGAACTCCCAGGGTATCCCTCTTTAACTCTATCTCCATCATTATCCTGTCATCTGGGGAAACTATAGGGGTCACATCAAGCTGTAAAACCACATCCTTAAACTGGATATTGGGAACGGCAGTTCCACCACCACCTATCGCTGCAGTCTGATAGGGTACCTGGACACCTTGCTTTATGGTAGCCTTCTGACCGTTTATGGTAAGGACTGTAGGTTTGGCAATGTTCTTTATGGCTGCAACCTTCTCTAAGGCGGAGATCCTAAAGTTAAGGGCGTTCAGAATACCCTTTTGATAGGTAAACAAGGCTATTCCACCAGGCGTGGGAGAAAGCCCTGGATCTGGAAGCCAAGAAGGAGGCGGACCCAAGCCAACACCTGACCCAACCCCACCAGACCAAGCTTGAGGGACACGAGCATTAGAAAAAAGGGCATTCCAGTTTATTCCCAATTCTCTGAGTGCTTCTTCTCTGACCTCAACTATCCTTGCTTCTATCCTTACCCTCACGGGCTCCTCGCTTATGTAATCCTTAAACCTGTCCATGATGGTTTCCAGAACATCAGGATAGTCTGTTATCATAACTGCGTTAAACTCTTTAAGAATTGGCGTAGGAGTGGGTTGTGTTTGGACCTGTTGCTGCTGAGCTGTTTGAGCCTGTGCTGGCTCTTCTACTTTAAATCCACCACCGCTCAGTATAACGCCAGCTTCTGACCTTAAAGGTTCTATCATCTTTATAAATTCACTTGGAGATATGTACTTTAGATAGAGTATTTTAGTTACGGGTCTTCTCTCCCTTGGCTGATCTGTTAAGAAATTCTTTAAGATCTGTGCGTAAAGCTCTATCTGGGACGGCGAGTCTGTTATCACCAAAGCATTAAAAGTTGGCACCTTGCTTATAACGGTTTCTTTTCTTATCTTTGGAGTAATCAGCCTTTGTGCTTCATCTACGCTTATGTTTTTTAGATAAAAGACCCTTGTTACCCTTTCTTCAGTGGGGGCTATCCTCTCTGCCACCTTTTGAAAATCCCTTAGAGCAGGTTCCAGTTTTTTTATCCTTGCTTCCTCATCCCTTATGTATATAGTCCCGAGTGTCCTGTCTATGACTATCTCCGCAGAGGGGCTAACCCTAGCCTTTAAAAAATCCACTATCTTTCTTACCTGATCCTCCCCTAAAACACCTATGCTAAGGCTAATCTCCCCAGCCTTTGTAATTCTGTAGACCTTAGTATCCACTGGCACGGCGATTAAACCATACTCTTTGAGAATTAGGTTAAGGGCTTCTCCCACGGGCATAGGCTTGTAAATGGTTATACTTACAGGCTTTTGTAAATCTGCTGATATAGCCGGGTCAAACAAAACGTTAAGTTCAGCGATTTGAGATAGGGTTTTAACTACAGTTTCAAGCCTCGTGTTTTCAAACTTCATTTCTCTAAGGGTGAGAGAGTATCCGAGGGATATTAGTATGCATAGAATTAGAAAAAGAATTCTTTTCATCTTCATACCTCCCTTCCTGAAATATTATATTAATACAATCGTCCAAAAGATGCAAATAAACAACACCGAATCAAACCTGTCCGTTAAACCACCGTGTTCTCCAAGCAATTGGGAAAAGTCTTTTATACCCACTTGCCTTTTTATGAAACTCTTAAAAAGGTCTCCAAGCAGAGCCACTAAAACAAAGGGAATAGTAAAAAGGACAGGTTTGTTGATGATTAAGAAAAAAAGCAGTCCTGCCAAAGCGCCTCCCACCAGACCTTCCCAGGTTTTTTTAGGAGAAAGCCTTGGAGCCAAGGGCCTTTTTCCAAAAAGCTTGCCCGCATAGTAGGAGGCTGTATCCACTGTGTATGCAAAGAAAACCAGCTTTAGAAACTCCCAGTGGTTGTGGGATTTTACCAAAAGTAAAAAGGAAGGCAACAGCCCAGCGTAGGTCAGTATAAGCACGCTTTTTAGCAAACTATCTAAGGACCATCTAAGGTAAGCTATCAGAAAACCAAAGGCTAAAACCGCAAATATACCAAGCTCAAGCCTATAAGAACTAAGCAGAAGGACTAAGGGAACAAAGTACGAAACTTTTTTGGCATCAAGTGCGTTGCTTAGCTCCCTTCCAATACCAAAAGACAAAAGTAAGAGAAAAAGTAAAAAAAGTAAGTCTGGAAAAAATGCGGAAAGTAGGGTTAAAGCTCCTATAAGTATTCCTACGGATTCCCTTCCCTTATAAAACTGCACCAAACCTCCTCTTTCTGCAAGAAAAGTCTTCCAAAGCTTTTAGTAGCTCTTCCTTCGTAAAATCTGGCCAATAGACGGGGGAAAAGTAGAACTCTGTGTAAGCTATGTGCCAGAGTAGAAAGTTGGATATCCTCTCCTCTCCTGCAGTTCTTATGAGAAGGTCTGGGTCTGGTATGCCCGCAAGGTCTAAAAATTTGGAAAACTCTTCTTCTGTTACACTCTTTATCCCAGAGCTCAAAATTTTATTCACAGCCCTTATTATTTCGTCCCTTCCTCCGTAATCTACCGCTAAGATCACCGTAAGGGAACTGCAGTCTTTTGTTTGCTCTTCCGCCTCTTCCATGATCTTTAAAGTGGTCTTTGGAACTCTGTCCTTTCTTCCAATAAACCTTAGTTTTATGTTTTTTTCTTTCAACTCAGTTATCTTTTTACTCAGATAGCCTTCAAAAAGTTCAAACAGGGCTTTGACTTCTTCTGCGGGCCTTTTCCAATTTTCCGTTGAAAAGGTGTAAAGGGTTAAGAATTTTATTCCCAAATCCTGGCACGCATACACTATCTCTTCTGCCCTTTTTACTCCCTCACAATGCCCCGCTATCCTTGGCAGTTCTCTCTCCTGTGCCCACCTCCCGTTTCCATCCATAATTATGGCTAAATGTTTTGGTATTTTTTGCATTCTTTATATTATACTCTCTGCAAGAAAAACTATCTAAAAGTGATTAAATCACTGAAAAACTTCAAACAGGGTAAAGAGAAGAGCCTTTACGAGAGGCTTGGGGGATACAATGCCATATCTTTGGAAGGGGCGAGGTAAGGATAGTAAAACCTTTCTGATCTGGAAAGATTAAATTTAAAAACTCATGCTGGTGCGTGTAAAGCTGTACCGAAATCATGAAAGTTTATTCAAAGAGTTTGATGTTTCCCTTGAGCCAAATCAAACAGTATTAGACATCCTATATACCCTTAAAGAGAACTACGATCCTACGCTTTCTTTTAGAAGCATGTGCAGGGCTGGGATATGTGGAACTTGTGGCGTAAAGGTCAACGCAAAACCAGTGCTTGCATGCAAAACCAAAGTAAGAGAGTTAGAAGATCCAATAACTATTGAACCCCTTGACAACCTACCCATCATAAAAGACTTAGTGGTGGATCATTCAGCATTGATAGAACGCCTCAAAAAGCTAAGGATTTGGTATGAGCCTCTTGGTAATAATCTTCAGATATTCAAAACAAACTCTATGGTGGAAAAAAGCTTTGAGTGTATAGCCTGTGGTTTGTGCGATGCAAGTTGTCCAGTCTTTCTAACCAACCAAGGCTTTGGTGGTCCTATGAGTTTTTTAAGAATTTACAAACTAACGCAAGACCCAAGAAATTCAAAGAAAGAAGAGAGTCTTTTGCGAATAAAAAACGCGTATATTCAACTTTGCACTCATTGCAAAAACTGTTCTATGGTGTGCCCACTGGGACTGATGCCAGAAAGTATTATAAGATTTGAAGAAGCTGAACTAATAAAAAAAGGCCTTATTTCCCAAAGTCTTACCAACAGCTTTGACTTCTTTTAGACGAAGTAATACACAAAGGCAGTTAGCACCACGTTTAGGATCGCAAGGGGAAGCATGATCTTCCAACCTATCTCTGTTATGTCCTTTGCCTGAAACCTTGGAAGGGTCCAATGAAGCCAAAGGACAAAGAACACAAGACCGAACATCTTTATCAAAAACCAAAGGTAGGGAGAAAGGGGGCCAAAGATGTTAGGTCCGGACCATCCACCCAAAAAGAGCACAACCGCAATGGCAGAAAGTGCCATTACGTTCAAATACCACTCTGCCAAAGGAAATACACCAAAACGCATACCGCCATATTCTACATGATAACCCGTTACTAATTCTGCCTCTGCTTCCTGAATGTCAAAGGGCACCCTTCCAGACTCCGCCAGCATACAGAAAAGGTAAAGAATAAACGCCACAGGCTGATAAACTATAAACCAAACGCCTCTCTCTATCTGAGCTTGCACAATACCTGTGGTACTCATAGTTCCAGCCAAAAGGATCACCCCAAGCACAGAAAAGCCTAACACCACCTCATAACCTATAATTACCGCAGCCTTTCTCAAGGATCCTATAAAGGCATACTTTGAGTTAGAAGCCCATCCAGAGAATATGGTACCATAAACCAACAAAGATCCAAAGGCAAAGACCAGAAGGATCGCAATATTTACGTCCGCAACGATGGGCTTTATTTCTACACCAAATAAACTAAAGCTTGGACCAAAGGGAATAACTGAAAAGAGCATGATGGCTGGTGCCAGAGCTAAAACAACCGCCAAATAATACACTACCTTGTCTGCCCTGTCGGGTATTACGGACTCTTTGGTGAGCAACTTCAGACCGTCCGCCAAGGGTTGTAGTAATCCAAAGGGACCCACCAGCTTGGGACCAAGCCTTCCCTGTATGTGTCCAGCCAGCTTTCTTTCAAACCATGTCAGATAAGCACCTATTCCCAGAAAAATTCCCAAAATCAAAAGGACCTTTACTAAGGCAATGAACAGGCTAAGCCCCAACTCAGCCATACTTTATCCTCCCATTACCTGTCCGTTTCTCCTACCACAGGATCTAGGCTCCCCAGCAAAGCTATAGCGTCTGCGATTGTCCTTCCCTCTATAAGCTTTGGAAAGATGGAAAGGTTATAAAGGGCTCCAGACCTTATCCTCAGGCGGTAAGGCTTGGAGCCTCCAGTGGAGTATATGTAAAAGCCAAGCTCTCCCCTTGGATTTTCTCCGCTGGCATATACCTCTCCAGGTGGAGCGCTCTCCCCGTGGACCACTATTCTGAAGTTCTTTACCATATCCTCTAAGTCTTTAAAGACTTCCTCCTTTGGTGCCATGACCGCAGGATGCTCTTTGTTTATGTAAGGCGCACTCTTTGGAAGCTTTTCAAGCTTGCTAACGCACTGCTCTATTATTCTCAAGCTTTGGACCATCTCCTCCATCCTCACTAAGTATCTGTCATACACGTCTCCCACTTCTCCCACAGGCACATCAAAATCCACCTCCTCATAAGCAGCGTAGGGCTCAAGCTTTCTTATATCGTAAGGCACGCCAGAACCTCTTGCCACTGGTCCAGTAAGTCCGTAGTTAAAAACGTCTTCCCTTGTGATGACCCCAACGTCCTTTGTCCTTCTTAACCAAATCCTGTTTCTTGTTAGTAGTTGATGATACTCTTTTAGTCTTTCTGGAAAGTCCTTTATGAAAGCTTTCACTACATCTAAGGTGCCCTCTGCCAGGTCGTAGTGCACGCCACCTATTCTCAAAAAGGCTGTTGTTAGCCTATAGCCAGCGTTCCCTTCTATTATGTCCATTATTTTCTCTCTTTCTCTAAAGGCATACAGAAAGACTGTTAAAGCTCCAAGGTCCAGGGCACCTGTACCAAGCCAAAGAAGGTGGGAGTTTATCCTCTGAAGCTCTGCAAACATGGTTCTTATGTATCTTGCCTTTTCTGGGACCTCCACGCCCAAGAGCTTTTCTACCGCATTCACGTAGGCAAGCTCGTTGCATATGGCGGATATGTAGTCCATACGATCCGTGTATGGAAGAAACTGAAAGTAGTATAGGTTCTCTGCGATCTTTTCCATCCCCCTGTGAAGCTGGCCCAAGATCACGTCACACTGGACTACGTTTTCTCCATCCAGGTCAAACAAAAACCATATGGTGCCGTGGGTTCCCGGATGTAAAGGTCCCCAGTTTAGCACGAGTTGGGCTTTTTTCTTTAGCCTTGCCTTTTCTGTCCTTTCAAGATCCTCTAAGGTGGCTACTTTTGTGTGCAAAAGCTCATAATCATGACTGGGTGGGTCTGTCCTTCCGTGCATCACCTCAGTTAGAGAGGGTAGTTCCACCTCAGGAAAACCTTGTATAGGAAAGTCCTTTCTTAGCGGAAAGTATTCGTATCCCTCCCACATGAACATCCTTCTTAGGTTTTCGTGTCCTTCAAACTCCACTCCGAACATGTCGTAAGCTTCCCTCTCAGCCCACCGGGCACAAGCCCACAGCTTTTCCACAGAGGGAAGCTTTCCGTCCTTTGCCCAGGTTTTTACTATAACCCTTTCGTTTTCATCTGGATTGTAGAGAATATAAACCCCCTGGAAGCGCTCTTTTTTATCTGGAAAGTCTATACAGGAAAAGTCTATGAAGTGTCTGTATCCTTCTTTGTTCTTCAGAAAGGTTAAAAGGTCTATAAGCTTTTCCTTTTTGACGTGAAGGTTTGTGGTGTGCTTTGTGTATTCTATCTCTACTTCTTTAAACTCAGACTTTACCCTCTCTGCAGAAACTTTGTTCATCCAAGGCATATTAAACTTCCACCTCTCTTGGAATAAGTCCCTGTCTTTGTATATCCTTGTTAAACTCTTCAAAGGCTTTATCGTATTTTCTGACACCCATCTGTTTTATCTTTTTCTGAAGCTGGAGTATGCCGTAGATAAGTCCCTGAGGATGGGGAGGACAACCTGGTATATAAACATCCACTGGAATTATCCTATCTACGCCTTGAAGGGTGGAATAGGTAGGGAATGGACCACCAGCGGAGGCGCATCCACCCATGGATATGCACCATTTGGGGTCTGGCATCTGCTCCCAAATAAGCTTTAGCATAGGTGCCACTTTATTTACCACTGTTCCCGCCACGATGAGTAGGTCCGCCTGCCTTGGAGAAGCTCTGAATATAACACCCAATCTGTCCAAGTCAAATCGAGAAGCTGCAGTATGCATCATCTCTATAGCACAGCAGGCAAGCCCTATGGTTACGGGCCATAAAGCGTTTCTTCTAGCCCAGCTCAAAAGCTCATCCACCGTGGTTAAAACAAAACCGTTTGAGTTTAAAGCTGCCATTCTAAAACCTCCTCGGGCTTAAAAATTATACTCTATTTAAAAGATCACAAGGTGATTAGGGTCAATCTTTACCCTAACCTTTGTGCCCACAGGATAGAGTTCCCTTGAGGTCTTTACTGAGTGAATGAGCTTGCCTTCTGGTAGGGATATACTGTAGATGATGTCTGCACCTAAAAATTCCACTTCCACTATGACCGCTTCTCCCTGTGGATCTGGCTCAAAATCTACATCGTCTGGCCTTATCATTATTTCCACCTCTTCAGACTTACACTTCCATTGACCGTCAAGAGAAAAGTTGCCAATCTCCGATATTAAAATTCCACCTTCTACTCTTCCCTTATAAAAGTCTGCCATACCTAAAAAGTCTGCCACAAAGCGCGTGGCTGGTCTGTGATAGACCTCAAAGGGGATGCCCACCTGCTCTAAAACTCCTCCGTTTATCACTCCTATCCTGTCCGACAGGGAAAGGGCTTCTTCTTGGTCGTGGGTTACCAAAATGGTTGTGGTTCCCAGTTCCTTGAGTATTTTCTTTGTCTGTTTTCTTAGGTCCCTCCTTAGGTCCGCATCAAGGTTAGAAAAGGGCTCATCCAACAGCATTACCTTAGGTGCCACCGCCAGAGCTCTCGCTAAGGCAACTCTTTGCTGTTCTCCCCCCGATAGTTGATGGGGATAGTGCTTTTCCTTGTGGGCAAGGCCCACCATCTCCAAAAGCTCCCTAACCCTTCTTTTCACCTCTTGCTTTGGAAGGTAAGAGATCCCATAGGCTACGTTTTCAAACACCGTCATGTGAGGAAAAAGGGCGTAGTTTTGAAAGACAAGTCCCACACCCCTCTTTTCTGGTGGCACCCAACTTTCCTTGCTTGCAACCACTTTTCCTTCTATCCTTATAGTTCCCTCGTCCGGCCTTTCCAAGCCCGCTATAAGCCTTAGAATGGTAGATTTACCAGAACCAGAGGGTCCAAGGAGGGAGAAAAACTCCCCTTTGTATATCTTCAGGCTTATCCCCTTAACCGCAGATACACTCCCAAAGGTCTTTCTTACACCCTCCAACTCTAAGTGAACTTCAGAATTATCCCACTTCCACATCTTTACCCCTACCAAACTCTCTCATTACGATCACAAGAGGGATCAGTCCAGTAATTACGATCATCAGGGCGGGAATGGAAGCCATTTCCCAAAGGGACTCGGAGGCTTCCACCCAAACTCTTATTGCCAAAGTGTCAAAGCCCAAGGGCCTTAGCATCATAGTAGCAGGTAGCTCCTTCATACAATCCACAAAGACTATAATCCATCCCACTATTATGCCACCCTTTATGTTTGGAATGGTTATATTCCTGAAGGTAGCCCAAAGGCCTTTTCCCAAAGTTCTTGAAGCCTGCTCCAAAGATGGAGAAAGACTAACTATAGCCGAGTGTTGGGACTGTAAGGAAATGGGCATAAACCTTACCACATAGGCCAATATAAGTAGCATTAAACTACCGTAGAGCCAGTTTAAGTATGTGGTAGAAACAAGAAGGAGACCAACAGCTACCACTGGTCCAGGCAAGCTATAGCCCAGGGAGGAAAGATAATATATAAGCTTGCTTACCAAATTTGGATGCCTTGCGCTAAGGTAGGCAGGAACAAAAACAAGCAAAGTTGCAAAAGAGGCACCCAAAGCAGAAACCAAAAGGCTGTTTAAGGCAAACTTCAAAAGTCTGTTGTCCCAACCTTTGCTTATAATACCCTCCAGAGCCATATCCAGTATAATTCCAACGGGCACGAAAAAGGCTGCGAGCATAAAAATCAAAAGCCCTGCGTTGATTATAATGCTCCCCACAGGACCCAAAGGTTTAGGTTCCAAAGGTCTAAAACTTACCCCCACCTGTTCAAAGGACCTTTTGCCCCTAAAGTGCTTCTCAAGGTTAAAAAGCATAAAGCTAAGGAACAAAAGGACAGAGGCAAGGGCTGCCCCACCCATAGTATCAAACCTTCCCGTTATCTGTCTGTATATGGCTTCGGTAAAAGTGGGATACCTCAAAAGGGCAACCGTTCCAAAGTCTGCCATAACCTCCATCAGAGCCAACAAAAGCCCTGCTACGATGCTCGGGTAGGCAAGTTTAAGGTCTATGCTGATAAACCTTCTGAAGGCAGAGGCTCCCAAAGACTTGGCTACATCGTGGTAGGTTTGACTACTGCTAAGAAAACTCGCCCTCGCCAAAAGATAGACGTAAGGGTAATTTACAAGGCTTAACACCAAAGACACTCCCCAAAAGGAGTATAAAGAGGGCATAGGAAGGTCAAAGAATTTTTCCCAAAGGCTTTGGGCTGGTCCGCCGGGGGCAAAAAAGCTCGCATAGGCATAAGCCATGATGTAACCCGGTATGGCAAAGGGCAATATCAAAAGCACTTCCCAAAGCCTTTTCCCAAAGAACTTGTATCTGCTTACCAGCCATGCGGAAGATACACCAAAAAGGAGACAAAGGATCCCCACAGATAGTGCGAGCTTTAGAGTGTTGGGCAAGATCACGCTGAGCCTGGTTTGGTAAAGTCTTATCCAAAGCTCTGGGTCTGCGCTGAGGGCACTGTAAATAGTAAAAAGGATGGGGATGGCAGGGATGGCCGCCACCCCAAAGGCTAAGGCGTAGATCATCTGTATCCCACTTTGTCAATTAAGTCCACCGCTGGAACCATGTATCTTCCCATCACAGACAGAGACACCTTGCTGAGAGTAAATTTATCCCTCGGGAGCATACCCTGGCGTATGGAAACCTTTGGAGCTACGGGATACTCCCAGTTTTCCTCCACAAAGAGCTTTTGTCCTTCCTCAGAAGCCAAAAACTCTATCAACTTCAGTGCCAAATCCTTCTTCTTGCTCGTTTTTAGGATACCCGCTCCAGAGACGTTGTAGTGGGTGTTGAGTGGCACTACAAAGCTAAGGGTCTTCCTGTCCTGCGGGTTAGCTTCCAAGTGTTTATACACGTAGTAATGATTAACTATACCTACGTCTATCTCGCCCTTTGCCACCGCTTCCACTATCCTTGCATCGGAAGGGTATATTTTATCCCCCACATTGGCAAGAAGGGCCCTAAGAAACTTTTCAGTTTCTTTTTCTCCCCTTTCGGCGATCATCATAGCGATCTGAGACTGAGGATAGACGTTGCTTCCTGTGCGTATGCCCACCCTACCTCTCCACTTGGGATTAGTAAGGTCGTCAAAGGTTTTTATTTCACTTGGTTTTACCTTTTGCGGATTGTAGGCAATCACTCTAAACCTCAAGGAAAGGCCTACCCAAGAGTTATCAGGTGCTCTAAACTCCTTTGGAATGTTTTTCTCCACTACCTCTGACTTTATAGGCTCCAAAAGCCCCGCGATCCTTGCCCTTTCTAAGGTTCCCGCATCCACGGTTATAAACACGTCCGCAGGCGTTCTGTCCCCTTCCGCTATTAGCTTGTTAAAGAGCTCCACCGTGCCCCCAGAGTGAAGCACCACTTTAATACCGGTCTGCTTGGTAAATTCATCCAGCACTGGCTTTATTAGCCTTTCGCCCCGCCCGGAGTAGATCACAAGTTCCTGAGCATAAGAAAGCCCAAACAGCAGCACAGCAATTAACGACAGCAACAACCTCATAGCACACCTCCTATTAAAGATTTTGAGATTAGATTTTAATATTAAAACAGTCTACTGTCAAGAATGGAAAACTGATCCTTATCATGAATGTGGGGCTTTTTTCTTTAGTATAATTATTGAAACTGAATATCAGTTTAAATCTTATGGAGGTAAGCTATGAAGGTTGTAGTATTAGGTGGTTATGATCGGATGGCTTCTAAGGTTAGGGAGCTATCCAAAAAGTATGGGGTGGATATCAAGTTTATAAATCAGGAGACCCAGCAGAACATAGACTCTGCCTTGTGTAAAGCGGATTTGGTTTTGGTTTTTACAAGGCTGGTGGGACACAACATGGTTAGCTTAGCTAAAAAGTATGCTAAAGATAGATGCGTTTTTTGCAACAGGTGTGGATCTTGTGCTTTGGAGGAGGAGTTAAAAAAGTGGCTTTCTTAAGCTTTAGCCCTCCCCACTGGCATTAGATACAGAACATCTTCGTTATTCGGTAAACCAAGGGCTTCTTTTAATTCTTCGTCATAAAATGCGCCTATTGCTACGGTGCCAAGCCCAAGGGCCGTTGCCTGTAGGTATACGTTTTGAGAAGCATGACCTAACTCCGTAAGCACATACCTTATTCCTCTTTCGCCATACTTTCTCATCGTGATGCTGTAATCGGCGGTAAAGATAAGAACAGCTGGTGCTTGAACTATTGAGTCCTGAAAAAGGGCATAGTTGTAGATTACCCTTCTTTTATCACCGTAACTTATGGCTATGATCTCGTGTCTATGAGGGTTATATCTATAGAGCCCTTCCCTCAAACCCTCCACTCTACCAGCAGTTAGGTAAACGGTCAAGGGATAAAGGGCTCCCGCAGAAGGAGCAGTTCTGTATTTGTTGTAAACCTGGTCTGTTATACCTTGGGACGCCCAAAGTAGCTGGGAAACTTCAGCAAGAGTTAGAGGAGTGTCTAAATATTCTCTTATAGACCTTCTTCTGTAAAGGGCTTCCTCTACGGATAAATTACCTATAATTACGGGCTCGGGCAGTTTTATTACATCTGCCACTTCAGAGCGCCCTTTTTCCAGGCATAGACAAAGCCTAA
>NZ_DAIQAX010000015.1 GCF_036781485.1 Thermocrinis sp. | reverse complement strand
ATTAAGTTTTTGCTCTACAAGTTTTTAGAAGTCCCACATAAGCAAGAATAAAGACCACTTGTGCTATAATCTTTACACTCTTTTATGGGGGTTTGATATGGCAATACTGGTGGGGAAGGATACTAAGGTTGTGGTCCAAGGCATTACTGGAAAGGAAGGGTCCTTTCATGCTTTGCAGTGTAAAGCCTATGGCACGCAGGTGGTGGCTGGAGTTACTCCCGGAAAGGGTGGGCAAACTGTAGAGGATATCCCAGTTTTCAACACTGTAGAAGAAGCGGTCAGAGAAAGGGGAGCTAACTGTTCCCTTATATTCGTCCCACCTGCCTTTGCGGCAGATGCCATAGTGGAAGCCTTAGATGCGGGCATAGAGCTTGTAGTTTGCATCACAGAAGGTATTCCAGTAAGGGATATGCTGAAGGTAAAACACTACATGATTAAAAACTATCCCAACGCAAAGCTCATAGGTCCCAACTGTCCCGGAGTTATCACCCCCGGAGAGGCAAAGGTAGGCATAATGCCAGGGCATATTTTCAAGAGGGGAAACATTGGAATTGTTTCCAGAAGTGGCACCCTAACTTATGAAGCATCCTATCAGCTTACGCGCTACGGCCTTGGACAATCTACCGCGGTAGGCATAGGTGGAGACCCAGTGCATGGACTATCCCACAAAGACGTTATAGCTATGTTCAATCAGGATCCAGAAACTCAAGCCATACTTATGATTGGAGAGATCGGAGGAACTGCAGAGGAGGAAGCGGCAGAATACATAAAAGAAAACGTCAAAAAACCCGTCTTTGCATACATAGCAGGTATAACCGCTCCTCCTGGTAGAAGGATGGGGCACGCTGGAGCAATAATAACAGGAGGAAAGGGAACAGCTCAGGCAAAGATGGCTGCATTAAAAGACGCTGGGGTATATGTTATAGAAAACCCAGCGTTTATAGGTAAAACAGTGGCAGAAACACTCGGAGTTATATGAAAGACATATTTATTTTCTAAATGTGATATAATTTATGCAATCCAAAACTTTTAGGAGGTTAAAGTATGGCTTTGAAGACTAAAGTAGACCCGGATACCTGCACATCCTGTGAGCTTTGCTACGATAGAGTGCCAGAAGTATACAAAAACAGAGGGGATGGAATTGCAGAAGTGGTATCACCTGGTCCGGATGGTTGGATGGTTGTGCCTTCAGAGCTCGAGCAGGAGGTAAAAGAGGTTACGGACGAATGCCCCAGTGGGTCCATAATTACAGAGGAAGCATAAAGATTGACATAGATACCTGCACTGCCTGCAGGCTTTGCTACGAAGAATTACCAGAGATATTCTCAGACAGAGGAGACGGCATTCCTATAGTGTATGCAAAGGTTGTAACTGAAAGTCTTATAGAAAGAGTCTTTCAGATAGCGCAGGACTGTCCAAGCGGTTCCATAATCCTTGAGTGATAAACTGATATTCGTAGGCACTGCGGGCGGGAGGGCAAGCGTTTTCAGACGCATCCGGCGCTCTGGTGGCTTTCTTTTAAGACTTTCTGACCTCTGGATCCACACAGACCCTGGCCCTGGAGCCTTTGTCTATCTTCACGATATGGGATTTGACCCAAGGAATTTAAACTGCGTAGTTTTATCCCACATACACTTGGACCACTCTTCGGATATCAATTCAGTTATTGAAGCTGCCACCGATGGAGGAAAGAAAAGGGATTTAGTCCTCTTTGCTCCGCTTTCTGCCCTTGAAGGAGAAAACAGAGTAGTCCTTCCCTTTGTCAGAAGGGAGAGGACTGCAAGGGAATTTATTTTAGAAGAAGGGAAAGAATACGAATACAAAGGCTTGAGCATAAAGGCTGTTATGAAACACAAACACCACCACACAGAAACCTACGCCATTTTATACAACAGGAGGATTTTATACGTTTCCTGCGCACTTTACGAGGACAGAATGCTTGAAGTCTATCCAAAAGGTCTGGACCTTATCATAATAAACACCACCCTTTACGAGAAGAAAAAATACATAGAGCATCTTACCGTTCAGGATGCTAAAAAAATCCTTTCCCATCTAAAGCCCAAACTTGCCATACTTACCCACTTTGGCTACGAAGTGCTCTCAAGCCACAGCTTAGAAGACATAGCGGTAGAAGTAAGAAGGGAAACAGGCGTGGAAACAATATGCGCTTACGATGGGATGGAGGTGGAGCTTTGATAGAGAAGTTTTTCCCAGAGCTTAAGGCTTGGGCAGAAAGCTTTGTTTTGTCTCATGGCTATACCGCTTTATTCGTTCTTTCCTTTACCGAGTCTATAATCCAACCAGTACCACCTTATCCCTTTGTGGCAGCTGCACCCTTTTTTAAGCTAAACCCCTACACAGCCGGTTTTGTTGCCTTTGTAGGAAATATATTAGGTGCGGTGGTTGCTTTCTTTTTAGCCAAGCTTTTGGGAGAGAGCTTTGTAAAAAGACTTTTTAAAGAGAGGCTTTACACAAAAGGAGAGGCGCTTTTTAACAGGTATGGATTTTTTGCAGTCCTTTTGGGAGAGCCTTATAAGTTGGTGTGCTGGCTGGCTGGGATTTTTAACATGCCCTTTTTGACTTTTATATTAGCCAGCATTTTGGCACGTGCTATAAGGATCGGAGTTTTTGTGTTCTTTGGAGATGTGCTTGGTAGGTTTTTACAGTAAATTGGGTGCGGGAGGACTCGAACCCCCAACCGGGCGGTTATGAGCCGCCCGCTCTGCCATTGAGCTACGCACCCTTTACCTTTTATATTATACATCAAATTCAAACCTTTCAATAACTTTTTTTATCTCCAAAGACACGCCCTTCAGAATCCTTAAGCCAAATCCTTCAATTTCAACCGGTAAGCAGTCTATCAAGGCATTAACTATAAAAGCACCCTCAAAATCTTTTAACCTTTCAACCTTTATGCGCTCCTCCTTAACATCCATAAATTCCTTCAAAATCCTCAAGGTAGTGCCTTCAAGTATTCCACTTTCCTTGGCTGGCGTGTAAAGAGTGTTTCCCTTAAGGAACAAAAGGTTAGCAGAAGAAGTTTCGCATACCTCATCCCTTTCATTTACTATGATCCCATCGTAGAAACCCTCTTGCAAAGCTTGTCTTTTTACCATTACGTTAAATAGATAGTTTGTGGTCTTGTGCCTACAAATGGGTTCTGTAGAGTGTCTTCTGTAGGATGAAAGTGTGAGTTTTATAGTCCCTTGAATGGGTTTGAGCTTTTTGAGTATGATCATCTTCCCATAATCGTTAGCCTTTCCGCCGTAGTAGTCCTCTCCCTTGGCTATCAGACAAAACTTAAGGTAAGATTGATCCTTTACTTCTACCATGCAGTCTTCTTTAAACTCTTCGTAACTTGGACAGGGTATGCCAAAAAATTCTGCTGACCCTTTTAGCCTTTCGTAGTGTAGTCTAAGCCTTTTTTCCGATATGGGCAGTTTCATGGTTTCAAAAAGCCCCTCTCCGTAAAGCAAGGTGCGATTTATCATTCCCACTCCCTTTCTTCAAAGGCTCTTTGTAAGCTTTCTGGAATCTCTACATCAATACCGAACAAGAGCTTAGTTTGAAGAGCGTTTAGCACAGCTTTGGCTTTTGCAGTGTTGTTAAAAAATATGTAAGTCTCCCTATCTCCCAACTCTTTTATTTTACTTCTAATCTTTATCAGCTCTTCCAAAGAGTAAAGATAGTCGTACAGGTGCTCTGGGTCTTTCCCGTGAAGTCTGACGTAGTTTATTGCTCCAACTCCCACCCAAGGTCCCACCAAAAACCTCTTATCCTTCGGCGCATCACTATTCACTAAGGAAAAACCATTTTCTTCCAAAAACTGGTAAAAGTCAGCCCTCCTAAAGCTTTTGTTTCTTACCTCCACCACCTTGTCTATGCCTTTAAACTCCTTAGATATCTTCCTTAAATACTCAAGGCTTTCTGCAGAGTATCCAAAGTTGTGTGGAAATTGGAAGAGGATGGCTATGAGCCTCTCTTCTTCAATCATGGGCTCTATGGAATAGATAAATCTTTTTACATCCTCCGAGAAGAAGCTCCTTCTGTGTGTGAAAACTTGATGGGCTTTTACAGAAAACTTAAGCTTACTGGTCCTTTCCAATAAACTTTTTACACTACTTCTGTCTGGAAACCTATAAAAAGAAGAGTTAAGCTCTAATACGTTAAAAAACCTTTCGTAGTACTTTATCCACTCCTGTCTTTTTAAATTGTGGGGGTAGAAAACCCCCACCCAGTCTCTGTAGTAAAAACCACTACATCCTACATAAACCTTCAAGGTGTAAATTTAGACTTAAAGTCCTTGAGCGCTTCATCTATCTTTTTCTTTAGATCTTCGTCAAGAGCTTTCTTTTCTTTTATTTCCTTTAGGATGTCGGGTCTTTGTTTATCAAGGTATGTGTATAGCTGTTTTTCAAACTTTCTGACCGCTTCCACAGGTAGGTCATCCAAGTATCCGTTGGTCCCCGCATATATGGCCACTATCTGCTTTTCCACAGGTATGGGATTGTATGGCTCTTGCTTTAAAAGCTCTACAAGTCTCAATCCTCTGTTGATGGTCTGCTGAGTTGCTTTGTCAAGTTCAGAGGCAAACTGAACGAACGCTTCCAGCTCTCTGAACTGAGCCAGATCCAACCTAAGAGTTCCAGCCACTTGTTTCATAGCCTTTATCTGTGCCGCACCACCTACACGAGAAACTGAAAGACCCACGTTTATGGCAGGTCTTACACCTTTGTTAAACAGGTCAGGCTCCAAGTATATCTGCCCGTCTGTGATGGATATAACGTTTGTGGGAATGTATGCGGCCACGTCCCCAGCCTTTGTTTCTATTATGGGCAGTGCGGTTAAGGATCCAGCTCCGAGCTCGTCGTTGAGCTTGGCAGCCCTTTCCAAAAGCCTTGAGTGAAGGTAGAAAACGTCCCCTGGGTATGCCTCCCTTCCCGGTGGTCTTCTCATAAGCAAAGATAGCTGTCTGTAAGCTTCTGCGTGCTTTGAAAGGTCATCGTAAATTATAAGTGCATGCTTTCCGTTGTCCCTGAAGTATTCCCCTATGGTGCATCCTACAAAGGGAGCCAAGTATTGCAAGGATGCAGGATCTGTGGCAGAAGCGACCACTACGCATGTGTATTCCATCGCTCCACTTCTTTCAAGCAGTTCTATAATCCGGGCAGTGGTTGACCTCTTTTGTCCTATGGCTACGTATATGCAGTAAACATCCGTGTCTTTTTGGTTAAGTATGGTGTCTATGCATATTGTAGTTTTACCAGTAGAGCGGTCTCCTATAATAAGCTCCCTTTGGCCCCTTCCTATGGGAATCATTGAATCTATTGCTTTAATACCCGTTTGCAGTGGCTCATGGACAGATTTACGCTTTACCACACCAGGAGCTATCTTTTCTACAGGAGACCTGTATTCATACTGCACTGGGCCCTTTCCGTCTAGGGGATTTCCAAGGGGGTCTATAACCCTACCAATAAGACCTTCGCCCACGGGAGCATCGAGAATTCTACCCGTCCTTCTGACCAGAGAGCCTTCCTTTATACCACTTTCACTGCCAAGCACAATCAAACCTACGTTGTCCTCTTCTAAGTTGAAAGCCAAACCCAGCGTGCCACCTTCAAACTCAACCACCTCGTTTGCCATTACGTTGTCCAATCCGTAAGCTCTTGCCACGCCATCACCAACGTAATAAACAACTCCCACCTCTTCCATCTTCACAGATTCTTCCAAACCCTTCAACTGCTCTTTTAACATCTGCAGTGCTTCTTCATAGCTTATGGTTGCCATAATATTACCTCCTAATAACTTTTGGGATTAATATTATACTATTCCTTACTAGGAGGGAGAAAATGATTGTGGATTTGGAAAAGAAGCTCATAAGGCTAAAAGTTGTGTATTATAGGCCTGCAATGTCTGGTAAAACTACTAACTTAGAGAGCATTTCCAAATTGGAAGGTTTACAGCTTACAAAAATAGATACAAAGGGTGAAAAAACCTTAGTCTTTGATTTTTCAACTAAGAAAGTGCCAGTTAGCAACATGACTGCTTCTTTTGCCCTTTATACAGTGCCCGGTCAAGAAATATACAAAGACATAAGGCTAACGGTTTTGAAGGGTGAGGATTTACCCAAGATAGGCAAAAGATACGAGGAAGTCCCTGTGGTAATCCAGTACAACAAGATGGACCTGGAAAACGTGCTTCCCTTTGAGGTCTTGGAGAAGGAAATAAATAAGGATAGACTGACATCGGTATGTGCTAGCGCTATTAAAGGGGAGGGGGTTAAAGAGACCTTTAATATGATAGAAAGTCTCTTGCTATCACGTCTGGAGCGGATACTGGGATGATATCGGGCTATTTTACTTCTCAACAGGACTTTGTGGATTTGGTTAATGGGTATCTTTCCAACAAAGAAGGCATACTCGAAATTTATTTGGAGGGTAAATCTATAGAACTGTACATTGAGAAAGGCTATATAAAGGGTTTTTATGTAGAAACAGAAGGGTTGACCGTTGCCGAGATTAACACATCCTCTCTACTGCTTTATAACCTTTTTAGTATGTTAGATAATCCAAGTGCTCTTTTCACCTTTAAAACAGGCATAGATAAAGATAGTTTTTTCAAGCTTCATGAGCCCATATCTGCCGAAGAGTTAATCTTACAGCTTCAGCTTGCTTACCAAGAGTTTAAGTCCATTCTAAGCTTTATCATAACACCATTTGCCAGTTTTAGAGTACTAAGACCCTTTGAAGGAATGCATCATTATAATGGGAAGACTTTTGCCTTTGTTATTCTGACGTCCAAACAGAACCTAGTTCCCGAAATGAGAAAAATACGAGAACTTTTCCAATCTGGGTTTTTGGATATAGGACAGTTTTTAGCCCCAGAGGCTAGCAAAAAAAACTATGAAATAGACTACATAGTTAGGAATGTGGATGTAAGAAACGTAAACACATTCTCCCTATTTGAAAGCCTTAAACTAAGTAAATTTACCGGTTTGGTTAGTATAAACGGACCTAACAGTAGTTACAATGCTTATTTCAAAAGAGGCAATTTTGCAGCGCTTTATCCATATAGCTGTGATCTTTTTGACTTTCTTCTTAGTCCTGAAAATGGCTATACAATGAGCATAATCAGCATGCCTGAAAATCTTTTAGAAAAGTTCATGCTACGACATTCAACAAATAAACTAGTAAACAACCTTTTCGACGATTTTGTAGAATTGGGGAAGCTCTTCATAGGGATTGTAAAGAGAGGATTCAGTGGTTTGCTGACACTCCGAAAGGGAAATGAAAGAATTTATTTTTTATATGAAAATGGGACCTTGTTAGCCTCGCTGCTGGATAGAGATGAGATAAAGGTATCAAAAATGGAACCCTATAAGGATAATTTCTTATTGGAGCTTATTCCCTTTGAGAATATGGAAAACTTCTGGGAAGTATTACATCTTCTCTTTATAAATACGGTGTATGGCATAATTATAAGGCATAGCAGCCAAACAACTCAAAGCATACTCCACTATCTGGTATCTTCCGACCTCCTCAAATTAGTGGAGGGAAGGATTTATTTCAGAGTTGATCCCATAGGTAGAAGGGAGGATGTTTTAGGTTTTCTGTCTTTTCTTTTGGATGTAGGCCAAAAAATTTTAGGTAGAAAGAGGTTAGAAGAGGAATTGGAAGCGTCCTTACATCCCTATAAGGAGGTTTTTAAAATATTAGATATAGAGAGATTGCACTAAGCTTTGGGATAAGAGTGCTGTTGGTTGAAAGTATAATATTATTAAACCCTTGGAGGAGAAAAGATGGATATAAAAAAGATACCCCCTGGTAAAAATCCTCCTGAAGACATATACGTGGTGGTTGAAATACCCCAGGACAGCCCCATAAAGTATGAGCTGGACAAAGAAAGCGGAGCAATCTTTGTGGATAGGTTTTTATTTACAGCCATGCATTATCCTTTTAACTACGGTTTTATACCACAGACTTTAGCCGACGATGGGGACCCAGTGGATGTGCTCGTGGTTTCAAGGTATCCGGTTGCTCCCGGGAGTGTGCTAAGGTGCAGGCCCATAGGTGCTTTGGAAATGAGGGACGAAGAGGGTGTGGATACAAAGCTTATAGCGGTTCCCCACTCAAAGATAGATCCCACCTTTGACGACGTTAAAAGCGTGGATGACCTCCCTAAGGCCCTTTTGGATAGGATAAAGCACTTTTTTGAACACTACAAAGAATTAGAGCCTGGCAAGTGGGTAAAGGTGGAGGAGTTCAAGGGCATTCAGTTTGCCATAGAAGAGATAAAGAAGGGCATAGAAAACTACCGCTCCGCCAAATAATTCTGCGGTCCCTTGTATTAAAGAAAGTTTTCCAAGATTCTTTGGACTTCCTCCGTGTATTTGTTCTGTTTATGATTTATTATGAGTGGACTTTCTACGATTAGCTTAGGTTTTAAGTTTTTCACACCTACGATACGAACCAGCTTAGCATGTCTATCTATAAAAGGATGGAAAAATTTTAGATACATGGGTCTGATGTTCAAACTCTCCATAACACCACAAGCTTCTAAAAGTCTGTAAGAGGGAAGCAAAATATTGATAAAACCTCCATCTTTGAGAATATAGGAAGCTGATTCTAAAAAATCCCCTAAGGTCCCGTCTATTTCAGTGTGATAGGGATTTGCTGATGGTTTTTCATAGAAAGGTGGATTTATAACAACACAATCTAAACTCTGACGCTCCAAAAACTGATTTATTTTCCTAACGTCACATTCCAAGACTTCTATCCTATCTTCAAGATTGTTGTTTTTTACATTCTGCTTGAGTAATTGGATCATAGTGTGGTCTTTCTCCACAGCTATAACTTTACAGTTATACTTTAGGGCTATAAGTATTGAGAGTGCCCCAAAACCTGCACCCAAATCTGCCACTAAGCTTTTTCTCTTTATACCTTTTATGCTCCAAACAAACAGGATTTCTACTACAGAAAGTCTATGAGCCTTAGGTTGGATAAACTTTACTTTACCTCTGAAAAAATCAAACTCTCTAAACCCTTCCAAACCTCTCCACTAATTCCAAAAGCATCCTTGCCCTTTCTACTTGTTTTGTTATCTCTTCTATCTCTTCCATGGTCTGTGCAGTGGCAAGTTTCTTTATCGCTTTATCAAACTCTTCCTTCTCCTTACCGGCGTCAATTTCCCCTATGGTATAAGCCTCCTCTGCTAGTATGATAACCTTTTCTGGTGTTACATCCACAAAGCCGTAAGTAACCGCTATTCCCCCTTCCACCTTCCCGTCAAAGTAAACAAGACCGGGTTTTAACAGAGTCATCAAATACATGTGCTTTTCTAAAACCCCTATTTCCCCTTCTGCAGTGGGAATGTTTACCGAATTTACCTCTTTTGAGAATGCCAAACCTTTTGGAGTAACTATCTCTACCTTTATCATAGCTTATGATTATATCACACGGGTAGCCTGTAGTTTTCTTGAGTCAATAGATCAACCCCCACCTGTAGGTTTTCCACCCACTCTATGAACCTATTTACCATTTCCTTGCCTTTAAAGATCGCTCCGTGCTGGGGCACAATCATCTCTATGTCCAGCTGTCTAACCATGTTTGCCCAAAATCTCAGCACTTTGTTGCTTACCA
Source organism: Thermocrinis sp. (assembly GCF_036781485.1). NCBI lineage: Bacteria > Pseudomonadati > Aquificota > Aquificia > Aquificales > Aquificaceae > Thermocrinis > Thermocrinis sp. The sequence goes on along the minus strand of NZ_DAIQAX010000015.1, from coordinate 19,824 downwards.
TATATCGCCTGTGAAAACCTTCCATGTATTTGATGTGAGAATCAAAGTCTTCTACAAAAAAGTAATCCTGTCCTAAGCTGGCACCCAGATCTCCGGAGAAAAGTATTTTGGAACAAGGATCATAAACCTGAAAGTTTCCCTCCGAGTGAAGAAAGTGAGCGGGCAAGACTAAAAGTTTACACTCTCCACCTAAGAGGATGGTAGTTCCTCTGTCGTCTATGGGTACTACCCTATCCTCCAACTGACTATCTAACACGAATTGGGGGAGAAACCTCATCCAAAGCTTAGATATGTAAGCTACCGCTTTTGTAGTCATCAACCAACCGTTTATTGAAGCCACTATATCTGGGTCTTGGTGGGATAAGAAAATGTATTTTATCTGAGTTGGCGGAATGTAGAGGGAAATATCGGATAGAAGTTTGGAGAATACCTTATAGCCTCCCGGATCCAAGAGCATTCCCTCATTTTTGTGAATTATTAACACCTGATTAGCCTGCACTGCGCTCGCAGGCGTAAGCTCTTCAAAGAACACAACCTTGTGTTCCGAGGTACTGTAGAGTGCTATCTTTGTTTCCATAGCTTTCTCCTTTTAATAGCTTTCTCCTTTTAAAAATTTTAAAAATTATAAAATATTTATTTAGGTGGTATATTATATTTAGGTGGCTTTTTCAAACAATTCACCCATGGGCATAGTCCCTGGATACTAATAAATTATTTAATGAACAATCATTCGGAGGATAGACTATGTGCAAAGAGTGTGGATGTGGTGGAGAAAATCACAAAGAAAACAAGAAGGTAGTAGAAGCTTTAACAAAAGTGCTTGATGCAAACGACAGACAGGCGCAGGAGAACAGAGAGCATTTTGAAGAGTATGGTGTTTATGCCATAAACTTGATGAGCTCGCCCGGTGCTGGTAAGACCAGCCTTATAGAGGCTACGATAGAGGCTCTGGGTGATAGTGTAAAGATAGGTGTTATAGAGGGGGACCTTGAGACAGACCTTGATGCCCAACGTGTGAGAAGTAAGGGAGCACCAGCTGTTCAGATAAACACGGGAAGTGCCTGTCATTTAGACGCCTTTATGGTTCATAACGGCATACATCAGCTTCCGCTGAAGGACCTTGACCTTGTTTTTATAGAAAACGTAGGAAACTTGGTCTGTCCCGCGTCTTACGATGTGGGTGCGCACCTGAATGTGGTCTTGCTCTCAGCCACAGAGGGTGCGGACAAGCCGGAGAAGTATCCAGTCATGTTTAGACACGCAGACCTTTTGGTGATAACAAAGATAGACTTAATTCCATACGTTGACTTCCCCATAGAAAGTGCAATAAGGTCCGCAAGGAAGATAAAACCGGGTATAGATGTCATAGCGCTGTCTTGTAAAACTAAGGAAGGCTTGGAAGACTGGCTGGACTATCTTAGATTTAAGGTTAGGATAAATAAGAGAGCTTTGAAATGAATGTTCTTTGGATACACAGACTTACGTGCTGTGGAAACACCCACTCTTTTCTAAACTACGAGCATCTGGATAAACTTTTTGGGAAAATTAGGCTTTTGCACCATCCTTCCCTTTCGTTGAACGATGAGAGAGAGGTGGTGGAAAATATATTGAATGGCAAATTGGATTTAGACGTGTTAATAGTTGAAGAGGTCTGTTGGGATCAGATTTTTTATCTTCAAGCGGTAAGCCTGTGATTAACCTTTCTGGTTGTCCAGCCCATCCCGATTGGATAGCCGCTATTTTATTGATTTAGACCAGTGGAACAGGCCGAAGGTCTTTTATTCCACTCTTGCCCATTGGGGATGCACAAGGAACGAATACTTTGAGTGGAAGGTTGAAGCGGAAAGGTTAGGCTCTAAAAAAGGGTGTCTTTTTTACTATTTTGGATGCAGAGGGCCTCTAACCTACTCTTCATGTAATAAGATCCTTTGGAACTCTGTAAGCTCCAAAACCAGAGTTGGGACGCCATGTTTTGGATGCACTGAGTTTGATTTTCCCAGAGTGGGACTCTTTGAAACAAAGCAATTTGCCAACATACCCGCAGAACTCCCCATAGGTGTTTCAAAAAGAGGCTACGTAATGCTTTCTGGAATAGCAAAGGTCTTTGCTCCAGAGAGGTTGAAAATTGAGGATTGAAAAGAGAATATTAGCAAGGGTAGAGGGGACGGCTTACTTAGAGCTTGAGTGGAAGGACGGAGTTATCTCAGATGCAAGGGTAATAGTTGCTGGTTCAAGAAGTTTGGAGAAGGCACTTGAAGGCAGGCCAGTGACAGATGCCCTCGTAATAACACCAAAGGTTTGTGGCATATGCGGTCATGCCCATCTAATGGCAAGCGTTTTGGCCATTGAAAATGCTCTTGGTAATCCTCAGATAAATTCAGAACCATATAAAGTGGTTCTATCTTTTTTTGATGCCAGACTTTCTCAGGTTGGGTGAAGAGCTCAAAGACTTTGAGCCATACAGTGGTTCAAAGTGGAAAAAGGCAATCTCCCTATGTGCTGATATAACTAAGGCTATTGCTCTATTTGCAGGCCAGTGGCCTCATTCTTCCTATGCAGTCCCGGGCGGTGTTACCTCCCAGCCAGACATCCATCAGATATACTCTGCAATGCAAATAGTATGCAATGTAAAGGAATTTTTCTTAGAGGATATGGTGGGCATGTCAGAAGAAGAATATAAAAAACTGAGAGAATCTGGACTTTGGGAGAAGATAGAGGGGGACTGTGGCATTTTTATAGAACTCGGGAAGAAGATTTCATCCTGCAAGTTATAAAAATATTCAGGTTTTAGAAAGAAGCGTATACTCACAAACACAAATTGTGCGCTACAGGGAGGCTCCCTGCGAAACGGGTCCTATAGCAAGAAAAATAGCCTTAGGAGATAAGATAGTAAATAGGCTACACAAAACCTACGGCTCAAGTTTTATTAGTAGAACACTTTCCAGAATTTTAGAAGTTTGGGACCTATTGATTGAAGTAGAAAACCATCTTAAAAAACTTCCCTCTCTTTTAAAAGAACCTTCCCGTTTGGACCTTATGGAAAAGGTAAAAAGATTAAATGGTGAAGGTGCAGCTTTTGTAGAGGCTTCAAGAGGAATGCTGATGCATAGGATAAAGGTTGTTGAGGGGAAGATAGCGGATTACAGAATAGCCACCCCTTCTATGTGGAATCTGGAACCCAGATGTAGGAGATTTTTAGGAGTAGCTGAAAAAATCTATAATGGTATTGAAAAGCTTTGATGCCTGTTCTGTATGCACGGTTAGGTAGGGGATGGGTGATGAGTAGGATAAAGCTCTCCCATGGTGGCGGTGGTGAGGACAGCTGGAAGCTTATAAGGGAGATTTTTTTAAAATACTTTTCCAACCCGCATCTTAACAGATTAGAAGATTCTGCCGTTTTGGATGTGGGCAGTAAAATAGCCTTCACCACAGATGCCTTTACCGTAAAGCCAATACACTTTAAAGGTGGAAACATAGGAAAATTAGCAATAGCGGGAACTGTTAATGACCTTGCGGTTATGGGTGCAAAGCCTGTATATATCTCCGCCAGTTTTATCATAGAGGAGGGATTTTTGTTGGATGAGTTGGAGCTGATAGTAAAAAGCATGAAAGAGGAAGCGGATAAAACAGGAGTCCTGGTGGTTGCAGGGGATACAAAGGTGGTTCCGAAAGGTAGCGCAGATGGAATATTTATATCCACATCGGGCATAGGTCAGGTGCTTTTTGAAGGACTTTCCGCATCCAACGTAAAGCCGGGAGATGTATTGATTATAACCGGTAGCATAGGGGACCATGGAGCATGCATCCTCGCAGAAAGGGAGGGCTTTGAAATAGGTGTAGAAAGCGATTGCAACAGTCTTTGGAACCTTGTGGAAGCCATACTATCCACTGGTGCGGAGGTGCATGCCATGAGGGATCCAACAAGAGGGGGGCTGTCCGCAGTGCTTCACGAGTGGGCTCAAGCTTCAAAAGTATCCTTCATCGTAGAAGAAGAGAAAATTCCCGTAAAAGAACCAGTTTTAGGTCTCTGTGAATTATTGGGATTGGAGCCCTATCACTTAGCTTCCGAAGGAAAGATTATCTTAGCGGTAAAAGAAGAAGATGCGAACAAAGTTTTGGAAGTGCTAAAAGAAAAAAACTTAGAAGGCTTTTCAGTTATAGGAAGGACTGTTTCTTCAGAAAAAAAGCCTGAGGTTCTTTTAAAAACTCCCTACGGAACTTATAGATATTTAGAACCTCCTGCGGGAGAGCTTTTACCAAGGATATGTTAGCATGCATGAGTTTTCTATAGTTCAAAGTCTTTTGGAGCTTGTGGAAAAGATCTGCGAGGAGCACAAGGCTAAGTCTGTCAGTAAAGTTGTTGTTAGCGTGGGTGTTTTGTCAGGCGTAGAACCCCATCTTCTCAAGGTTGCCTTTGACACCTTCAAAGAAAATACGATAGCCCACTCTGCAGAGCTTTTGTTGGAAATAGAAGGACTTACCCTAAGGTGCAACGAATGTGGAGCAGTTTCTGAAAAGAAAGAGTTAAACATTCTGTGTCCCAAGTGTGGATCCTTTAATACAACCATAGAAGGTGGTCAGGATCTTCTGCTAAGGAGTGTGGAGATGGAATATGAGGATGAAGATTGAAATCATAGGTGCGGTGCAGGGTGTAGGATTTAGGCCCTTTGTCTATAGGCTGGCTAAGGAAATGGGATTGAGAGGATTTATCATAAACACACCAGAAGGCGTTAGGATAGAAGTAGAGGGAGAAAAGCTTGAAGAGTTTTTATCACTTTTACAAACCCAAAAGCCACCCCTTGCTCGTATATATTCCCTTTCGGTAGAATACAGCCATGAGGTAGGTTATACGGACTTTGAGATAAGAGAAAGTAATGCGTTTGGAAAGAGAGAAGCCTTTATACTTCCAGACATAGGAACCTGTGAGCAGTGTTTGATAGAACTGTTTAATCCTAAGGATAGAAGATATCTTTATCCTTTTATTAACTGCACTCACTGCGGTCCGAGGTTCACAATCATAGAAAAACTTCCTTACGACAGAGAGAACACTACTATGAAGAGTTTTAATATGTGTGAGCTTTGTAAAAAGGAATACGAAAACCCTGAGGATAGAAGATTTCACGCCCAACCTAATGCCTGTCCTAAGTGTGGTCCTTGGGTTTCGCTTTACGACAACAAGGGATCTTTGCTTGCGGAAAGGGAGGATGCTATACTTCTGGTGCTAAAAGCTCTGAAGGAAGGGAAGGTAGTAGCGGTAAAAGGGATAGGTGGTTTTCACCTTATGTGCAATGCGACCGAAGAAGAAGCAGTAAGGACCTTAAGGGAGAGGAAAAGAAGAAAGGAAAAGCCCTTTGCGGTAATGTTCAAAGACTTAGATCAGCTCAGAACCTTTGCCAAACCTACACCACTTGAAGAAGCCATTCTTTCTTCTCCAGAAAGGCCCATAGTTTTAGTGGAGAGAGGAAGTGGAACACTTTCAGGAGCAGTAGCACCAGGCTTAAAGAAGATAGGAGCCTTTTTACCATACTCTCCACTGCACTACATAATCACAAAAAATCTTGATTTTCCCCTTGTTGCCACTTCTGGCAATTACTCAGAAGAGCCCATAGTAAAGGATAACGCTGAAGCCCTTGAAAAGCTGTCCCAACTGGCGGATCTTCTGCTCCTTCACAACAGGGATATAAGAAGGCGGTGCGATGATTCTGTAGTTAAGGTGGTAGGAGGGGTGCCTTTGCCCATAAGAAGATCCAGAGGATATGCACCGTTACCTATAAGGCTTCCCTACAAACTATCAAAAAAGGTGTTGGCGGTTGGCGGGATGCTAAAGAACACCTTTGCCATAGCCTGGGAGGACAGGGTTTTTGTCAGTCAGCACGTTGGAGACGTGGAAAACTATCAAACTCTTAAAAGCTTTGAAGAGATGATTTTAGACTTTATGGAGCTTTACGAGTTTGAGCCAGAGGTTGTGGTTTGCGACATGCATCCAAGGTATGAAACTACGCGTTGGGCTAAGGAGTTTGCAGAAGAGAAAAACATCCCCCTTTTAAAAGTTCAACACCATTACTCTCACATACTCTCCTGCATGGCAGAGAGGGGGCTAAAAGAGAGGGTTCTGGGAATAGCTTGGGATGGCACAGGCTACGGGACCGATGGCACCCTTTGGGGCGGAGAATTTTTGATCTGCGACTACAAAAACTTTGAAAGGGTCTATCATTTCAGACCTTTTAGGTTGATAGGTGGAGAAAAGGCGGTTAAAGAACCAAGAAGGGTAGCACTTTCCATCCTTCTTGAGGTGTTTGGCGAACAAGCCCTTAACCTTGAACTACCATTTGAAGAAAAAGAGCTTAACATACTGTTTATTTCTTGGAAGAAGGGAATAAATGTTCCCCTTTCAAGCTCGGTGGGAAGACTATTTGATGGTGTGTGTTCCCTCTTAGGCATACGACACTACAACAGCTACGAAGGTCAATCTGCAATGGCTTTGGAAGACCTTTACGACCCTTCTGTAAAAGACCACTATTCCTTTGAGATAGAGGGGAATACAGTAGACTGGCGTCCTCTTATTTTGGATCTTTTAAAAGACAAAAGTAAAGAAAAAGCCCCCTCAAGGTTTATAAACACTTTGGCAAAAATAGCTTTGGAAGTTGCAAAAAGAATAGAAATAAAAAGGGTGTGTCTTTCTGGAGGAGTAATGCAGAATAACCCACTTGTAAGCAGAATAGTGGAGTATCTTACAGGAGAAGGCTTTAAGGCATACACTCACCAGAAAGTCCCAGCCAACGACGGAGGTCTCAGCTTGGGACAGGTAGCCTATTCATTATTTTTGGATTAACCTTTTTAAGGCACTAAACCTTGAATCTTCCTGATGCTCTTCCAATGTTGGGATTGTGCAATCTACGCTACAGAGGGGTTTTGTAGGTATGCTAAGAATTATCTGCTCTCTTACAAGCTCAGTTATATCAAAATGCTCTTCATCTTCCAGGAAACATACGTTCAAATCCTGAGCCTTCAGGCTTATAGCCAGCTTTTCTGGCATTTTCTCTAGTCTCACATTTTCTTCGCTTTCAATCTCTCTTACAAATGGTGTTAGACATCTACTGCATTCAAGCTTAATTTCTCCTTTGATTTTCAAGTTAACCGAATAGCCACCTGTTACCTTTTCTATCTCCACCTCTACATCCACTGGCTTTTCCAGATCTCCAAGGTCTGCCGGCAAATTTAAGTCCTTTGGACTGATCGTGTAAAAGCCGGAAAACCGTTTTGAAGTTTTGAAAATTTCCTTTAGGTTTAATACGGGCATAGGATTTAAAATAAGATAACCAAGTTCTTTTTCAAGGAGGATAGAAATGAAAGTTGTATGCGTAGGAGGAGGAACAGGTTTGTCCAATCTTTTGAGGGGGCTAAAAAAGGAGGTGGGAAACCGCATAGAGGAACTCTCCGCTATAGTGACAGTAGCAGATAGTGGTGGAAGCACAGGAAGACTTAGAAAGTCTTATCACATTCCTGCCCCTGGAGATATCAGAAACTGTTTGGTAGCACTATCGGAAAGTGAAGAGATCCTTCAGAAGCTGTTTCAATACAGGTTTAAAGGTGGAGAGTTAGAGGGACACTCCTTTGGAAACCTCTTTTTGGTAGCACTAACCGACATTACAGGCAGTTTTATTTCAGCCATAAATTTGGCTTCCCAGATACTCAGAACCAAAGGGGAGATCATTCCTGCCACTACGGCAGATGTTCATCTGTGGGCAGAGTTTTCAAACGGAGAAGTGGTTGAAGGGGAGGAGAGTATAACCGAATATGGTAAGGCGAGCAAGGCTAAAATAGTTAAAGTTTGGATTGACCCACCTGACGCTAGGGCGCCCATTGACGCCATAGCAAAGGTTCAAGATGCAGATTTAATTATCTTTGGTCCAGGCAGTCTATACACCAGCATAGTCCCCAACTTGCTAATTAACGATCTGAGGCAGGCGGTAGAAAGCTCAAACGCTATAAGGATCTTTGTAGTAAATGCTATGACCCAGCCAGGGGAAACAGATGGCTACAGTGCCTACGATCATATAAAGGCTTTTTTAGAAGCTACTGGTCTTTCAAAGGTAGATATAGCTATTCTCAATACCAAGATGCCTTCCGATGGGGTTTTAAGAAGATACATAGAGCAAGGACAAGAGCCAGTCATACCAGACATAGCAAAAATAGCCAAAGCGGGTATAACTGTATATGCGGAAGATCTGATAGGAGAAAATCAAGATTTTGTAAGACACGATCCAGACAAGCTAACGGATACGATCCTAAGAGCCTATTCTCATGCACTTTCTTGAGTTTAACACTTCTTTGATTCCAGAAGAACAGGCGGAAGTTTTAGTAATAGGCAGTGGCATAGGGGGTCTTGTTTGTGCCTTAACTCTGTGGGAATTAGGACTAAAACCTGTTATCATCACCAGAGGTGTAGGTAATACCTTTTATTCTCAAGGTGGTATAGCCTGTGCAGTAAGTCCTCAAGATAGCCCTTCCCTTCACTTTTTGGACACTCAAAGAGCAGGAAGGGGTCTTTGTAATACAAAAAGCCTTTGGGTAATGGTGGAAGAAGGTCCTCAGAGGATAATAGACCTTCAAAGGTGGGGTGTGGTCTTTGATGAGGACAAAGCATTGGAAGGGGGCCATTCTGTACCAAGGGTGCTAAAAGTTAAAGATCATACGGGAAAAGCTATATACACAGCCTTATGGGAAAGGATAAAAGAAAAAGGAATAAAGGTTGTAGAAGGGGAGCTACAGGAGATATTAGGGGGACAAACTGTGGAGGGAGCCATTGTTTTGGAAGGAGAAGGGCTAAAGTTTTATAGGACGAACTTTTTGGTATTGGCTACAGGTGGTGCAAGCTCTATGTTTTTGCACTCTTCCGGACACGTTAAAGGTGATGGAATAGGCATAGCCTTCAGAAAAGGCGTGCCTATAAAAAATCCTGAATTTGTCCAGTTTCATCCAACGGTCTTGGAGAATTCTTCCTTTCTCATCTCAGAGGCGGTAAGAGGTGAGGGAGCTACTTTGATAGACAGTGAGGGTAACAGGTTTGTGGATGAACTTCTGCCAAGGGATCAAGTGGCAAGGGCGATATATTCTAAACTAAAAGAGGGAAGGAAGGTGTTCCTTGACCTTAGACCCATAGCAGAAAAAGGAGTAGATATCAAAGAAAGGTTCCCTACCATATACTCTAAGCTTGTGGAAAGCAGTTATGACCCATACAAACAGCCCATACCTGTCGTTCCTGCAGCACACTACTACATAGGTGGTTTAGAGGTTTCTACCTATGGACAGACGAGCATCTTTGGTCTTTATGCGGTGGGAGAGTGCAGTTGCACTGGGGTCCACGGCGCTAACAGGCTTGCTTCTAACTCCTTGCTTGAGGGTTTGGTCTTTGGCTACAGAACTGCTTACCAGATCTATCACGACAAAAAATACGCAAAACCAAGCAAAGCTCAATTTAAACACCTTTCCTCTGGACACGAAAAGCCCAAATACAGATTTGAAGACTTAAAGGTTTTAATGTGGAATCACTGCGGTATTGAAAGGGAAGAAGGTTCTCTAATGGAAGGTATAAAAAAGCTTTTAGATTGGCTTAAGGATTGGAAAAGTTGGGAGAGGACTCCAGAGAGTAGAAGGCTTTTTGATGTTAGCCTTGTTGCCTTTGCCACACTATTGGGCGCTCTCCAAAGAAAAGAATCAAGGGGATGTCATTACAGAAAGGACTTTCCCTACCAAAGGGACCAGTTTGAAAGGGATACTATAATAGGTTTCTTTGGTTTAAACTTATTGGGATGAGGTTAAGAAAATTGCTAAGAAAAAGCGAGCTGTTGGATGAAAGGTCAGAAGTGCAGGAACTTTTCAAGGAGTAGCAAGAGATAGACTATGAGTTTAAAACTCAAGAGATCAACAACTGCTTAGTTTTGGAAGTTAGCCTAAATCCAGAAAGCTTTGAAGCATTGATAGGTATCTTTTCAACTAAAGAAGAAGCTATGGGAGCTTTTTTAAGTCTTGCGGAGGAGCTGGGATGGGAAAAGGTGCCAGAAAGCTTTGCGTTTTACCATGCCATCTTTGACGGCAATAAGGTTATCGCAGGGATAAAAGTAGATGGTCAGATATACACTTACGACCAGCTTAATTTAGAAGCAATGATCAGACAGTTAGCAAGCAAAGACAGAATAGTGGTTTATTCCATGGATGTTTTAACTTACATAAAGGACATATACCCAGAGGTGGATAGAAAAACCTATTCCATATCCAAAGCTATAGCTCAGAAGGCGATGAACCCACCTGACTTAGACATCTTAGCCAAGCTTTACGGGAGGGAACTAAGATCCATTGAAGACTACCTTAACTTTATTGAAGAACTAACAAAAGCACCAATAAGGTTGCCAGAAGGGGAAGTTGAACTTCCAGCCTTAGACGGACCTACTCAAGCTTGCTGATTAGCTGGAATATCTGCTCTTTTTTGTTGCGATAGCTTGCCCTGTTGCAAATAAGCCTTGCGGTTGATGGACTGATCTCTTCAAAGATTACTAAATTATTCTCCTTTAAGGTCCTTCCGGTTTGCACCAAATCAACTATGGCGTCAGATAAATTAAGAAGGGGGGCAAGCTCTACAGAACCATTTAGGTGTATTACCTTAGCCTTTATGCCCTTTTCCAAAAAAAAGTTTTTTGTTATCCTTGAATACTTTGTCGCAACTCTTAAACAGGAAGAAGTCCTGTAGTAGTCGTATTTTTCTTGCCTTCCTGCCACTACCAACCTGCAAAAGCCTATACCAAGGTCAAATAGCTCATAAACATCCGGCTCTCTTTCCAAAAGCACGTCATAACCAACCACTCCCAAGTCCGCCACACCGTTTTCTACATAAACGGGCACGTCAAAGGGCTTTACCAGTAAAAACTCGTAGTCTTCAACCTGAACCTGGAGCTTTCTCCCTTCTTGAAAAGTGCTTTGGATAATCCCCCTGCTTTTCAAAAACTCAACGCTTTCTTCAAAAAGCCTTCCCTTCGGTAGAGCAATTCTGAGCATATAGAATTTTATAATAGATAATATGCGAATAATGGAATTTTTGAAAGAGAACAAACTCTCCTTGGGAGACAACTTTAGACTACTTCTTGAAAGGCTTGATATGTATGACGAAGGACTAATAAAAAGCGTGGAAAGTAAAATAGGAGAACCTGCCAAGATGTCCAAGTCAAAGGCTAACACTGTGGACCCAGAGTTTGCGGTGCAAAGCTTTGGTGCGGATACCATAAGGCTATACATACTTTTTGCTGGGCCTGTGGAAAAGGATTTTGAATGGACCGACGAGGGAGTTCAAGGAGCCTATAGATTTTTGAGAAGACTTTGGAATTACTTTCACGAAAGGCTTGATGATATAAAGAGCTTAACATATTCAAAAGAAGAGCTTGCCCATGTTCATGGAAAGGTAAAAGAAATTAGAAGGAAGGTCCATCAGACCCTAAAAAAGTATCTTCAGGACATGGAGGAGCTCTCTTTCAACACCGCTATAGCCAGCATCATGGAGCTGGTGAATGCAATTCAGAATTTCAAGCCGGAGAAAGATGAAGATTACAAAGTCTTAAGAGAAGGCTTAGAGATTATTCTTTTCATGCTGTATCCAATTACACCCCACATATGCGAGGAGCTGTGGAGCAGACTGGGATATGAAAAGTTACTTATGCACTATCCATTCCCAGAGCCAGACGAGGAAGCTCTCAAAGTGGAGGAAGTTGAAATCCCAGTCCAGATAAACGGAAAACTAAGAGGCCATATAAGGTTGCCCGTGGGAGCACAAGAGCACGTGGCAAAAGATGCGGTCATGGCAAACGAGAGGATAAAAAAACTCATAGAAGATAAGAGGATACTGAAGGTTGTTTATGTGAAAGACAAGCTTATAAATTTAGTAGTAAGCGATGGATAGCTTGCTTGGTTGGGTCCTATTCATAGTTAAATTGCTGATCCTATTGGTAATAATCAGTATACCACTCCTTCTGATCATAGTGTTCATCTCCAATTTCCTCTACAAGAAAATAGACCCTAAGTATGAAGAGATAAGAAGAAAGAAAATGAAGGAGCTAGGAGTAAAGGATGGAGAATAATCGTATATACGTCCCTGAGCGGAATTTTAGCCCGTAAAAGGGCACTTTACAAAAAAAAGTATGACAAAAATCATACTATTTACCCTTGACAGCTTTTCAGTATATGCTAATTTTTTGATAATCCGAGAAGAAGGAGGTAAGAAATGCCTATGCGAGTTGTACCTGGACCTTTTGGTTATATGCCCATCCCAGCTGCCTTTGAGGGAGTAGAGTTACCTCCACCAGGTAAGGCTTTGCTTTACGGTGAAATAGTGGATGAAGAAGTGGCTATGAGGGAAGCGGCAAAGGCTTTGCTCACACGCAGAAATCCTACCATATTCCCCGGACCCTTGGTTCTGTGGGGATGGAACGCCGGAGCTATGGAAAAGGCTAAGGCTGTGTTGGAGCTTGCAATGGAAATTCCCAATTGCAGAATTATTCCTATGCCAGACTACAGACCTAAGTATCCCAAAATAGACCCAGAGGCAGAAATAAATCCCAACCATCCAAACCTTACCATACTTCACAATAAAATAGAAGCCTGTATTTTTGTAGGAGTTCATTGTCATTACGCGAACCTTTCTCTTAGGATGATAAGAGCAGGAACTAACTGTTTTACAATAGCCTTGTGTGCAGAAATGGGTCACGAAGACGCTATGGTCTCTCTAAGGGATGTGCATGCAGAAGAGATAAGAAAGTTCAGGGATGTGCTTGTGCAAGTGAGGAAAGAGCTTGGTATTGAGTGGGAACCAAAGCTTCCTCCAGAAAATCCATCCCTCCCACCTGAAAAATACGAAACCCTCTCTGCACTAGATTATGGAGAATACTTATACCTTCTTATGCCTAAAAAAGGCGAGACTGTAGAAGAAAGCGAATAAACTTGGAGGTAAAATCATGCCAGAGCAAAGGGTTGTAGATGCAGATTATCTTCTTTTAGAAGCTCCAAGGGAGCGAAAGTTTATAACAGGTGCCCAAGCTATGGCAGAGGCGGTCAAGCGTGCCAACGTAGATATAGCCATAGCCTATCCCATTACTCCTCAGTCTGAAGTTATGCACTTGGTTGGAGATTTATGGGCTCAGGGCTATCTTAAGGACTACTACAGAGCAGAAGAGGAATACGGTGCTATGTCTGCCATAGCTGGTGCAGTGAGAGGTGGTGCAAGGGCATTTTCTGCTACCTCAGGACCTGGTCTTTTGAGAGGACTTGAAGCAATAGCCTCTTGGCCTGGGCACAGGATTCCTGCGGTGCTTGGAGTTCTCACCAGAGTAGTCAATGCTCCCCTTTCCATACAGCCAGACAACGTGGAGATCGCCTACCTTCTAAACTGCGGTATAATAGTTTTGCACGCAGAAAATCAACAAGATGTCTTTGATTTCACTTTGGCAAGCTTTGTCATATCCGAAAAGGTGGATGTTTATATACCCGTGGCAGTTTGCACCGAAGGATTCTTCGTCACTCACGCAAAGGGTTATGTGAATATGACCCCAGAAGATATGAAACTGCCCCCAAGGGACCCATATAAGGCACCCGTTCCACCCACCGACTGCGAAATACCGCCCGCAAGGATCCAAAGGGATGCACCAGTTCAGAAGTCTAACTTTATGAGCTATCTGATACACGCTGTGTGGCAACAGGAAGTTTGGGCATCCAACATAAGGGCTATGAAATACATATACAAGTATCTTGGAGGTCCCATAGAGGTGGTAAATCCTGATGCGGAGGTATTCATAGTGGCTTCCGGCTGTGCAGCAGCGCAAGGAAGGGAAGCGGTAAGATACTCACAGATGGAAGGCCTAAATGTTGGCCTTGTTAAAGTCAAATCCATAAGACCATTCCCAGAAAAAGAAATAAGGGAAGTACTTAAAAAGGCAAAGGCTGTAATAGTTCCAGAGCACAACATAGTAGGATGGTTAGCCAGAGAAATTAAGGCTGCCATTCCAGACAACGATAAGGTTATAGGTGGTCCAAGGGTTTACGGTGGTATGACCTTGCCAGTGGAACTTATTATGGAAAAAATATACTCTGCCCTTGGTATAAAGAAGGAAAAGAAAGTAGTAGTTTAAAAAACTAAAAAGGAGGTGTTATCATGGGCTTGGAATATGTAAGGATTTCTCCAGGTTTTGAAAGATATATGCCCAAGGATTATGTGGACCTGGTCAAATATGGGCAGTTTGGCAAACAGATAGATGTGCAACAGCTTGGGCAGTTTAAAGAGCTAGTAGAAGAGCATCCAATGTGCGCTGGATGTTTTATGGCTTACTTCATAAGGATCTTTTATGCATCTTTGCCTAATCCAGAGGATACCATAGTCATAGGCACCGCAGGATGTGCAAGGCTTGCCCTTTCTCAGGCAGCAGTGCCCTTTATCTACGGAAATTACGGAGACACAAACGCGGTAGCTTCTGGGCTAAAGAGAGCACTTACCATCAGGTTCCCAGACAAGCACAAAGACGTAGTAGTCATAGCTGGTGATGGGGGTCTTATAGACATAGGCTTTGGTATGACCATGCACTCTTGGTTCAGAAGGGAAAAATTCACAACCATAATGGTGGACAATGAAGTTTACGGAAACACTGGAGGTCAAGAGAGCGGAATGTCTCCAAAGGGTGTTCAGCTTAAGATGGCACCAAAGGGTAAACAGTTTGACAAAATAAACGCAGTAGAGCTGGCAAAAACTGCAGGATGCGTTTATGTAGCAAAACTTGCACCTACAAATCCCAAAAGAATAGCAAAGACCGTAAAGAGAGCCATCCTTGCCGCAAGGCACTTTGGACCAACCTTCATACACGCATACACCTCTTGCAACATAGAGTATTCCATACCCACAGAAAAGGTTCTTGAAGATGCAAGGAAGAGAGAAAAACAAGACTTTGCCTTTTACGAATGGATGACCGACGAAGTCAGAGAATTTTTTGAGGAGATAGAAAGGAAGCCTGAGGAGGTAAAGGCATGAAAAGGTATAACATCAGAATAGCAGGTGTTGGTGGGCAGGGGGTGGTCACCTCCGCCCATATTCTTGGAAATGCTATGTCCGCTGCAGGAAAGTATGCTACATTGGTTCCCTTCTTTGGGTCTGAAAAGAGGATGGCTCCGGTGGAAGCTTACGTAAGGGTTTCAGATCAGCCAATCTACGAAGTGGGAGAGGTGGTCTATCCAAACGTGATAATGATCTACCATCCCCAGGTTATAACTCACGGAAAGTCCTACACCATGCCCTTTTACTCTGGACTTAAGGAAAATGGAACTGTTATAATAAATACAGACGTGGATATAATACCTGAAGAGGATTGGAAGATCCTTGAGGAGCTCAACACTAAGGTTTACATGTTTCCAGCCACAAAAGTGGCCCTTGACATAGCGGGCACGGAGCTTGCGACGAATATGGCTATGATAGGACTCTTTTTTGGTATAACTAGGATAGTTGGTTTTGAGCACATAGAGCAAGCGGTTAGAGAAAGATTCTTAGGTAATACCTTCGTTGCCTCTGGGGGGACCACAGCCCTTGACAGTGCAATAGAGAAAAAGTTTAAGAAGAAAATGGAGCTACTTGAAAAGAATATGCAGGTCATAAGGGAGGCGTTTAGGATTGCAGAAGAAAGGGGTTGGGTGGAAGAGGAAGCTTACACACGTTAAAACTCATTGGAGGTGGCCTGAGGTATGTACTATGTGGCGGAGGTAAATGAAGCTGAATGTGCAAAGTATAACTGCAAGCAGTGTGTGCTCTTTTGCCCAGAGCCAAACACGCTTATGTATGAAAGTTCTAAGCACACCGCTTGGGTAAATTATTCCAGATGTAAAGGCTGTGCCATATGCGTTTATGTATGCTCTAACCTTCTAAAGAGAAACTGCATACAGATGGTTATGATGACTTCGGGGGAATAAACTATGGAAGATATTAAGCAAAAGTTTGAACAGTTGGCTGAAGAAGTGGAAAGAAACATGGCAAATCCTGATGTAGATCTGGAAGTCTGCTTTGATGAATCCTGTGGAGTTCCTTACTTAACCGTTAGATACGTAGTTGAAGGACACAGCGTGCACGAAAAGAGAATAGACATAGACAAGGAATATTGGGAGAAAGACGTAAAGGATCTTGCTAACTTCGTAACTTTCCAGATTGAGCAATTTTTGGAAGAGATAGACTCGGTAGAATACGGTGGTGAGTAATGACTCCCGCCTTTGTCATAACTGGCTTTTTGGGTAGTGGTAAAACTACTCTTTTGATAAACTCTGCGAGGACACACTTTAAGGGAAAAAAGGTGGCAGTTATTGTCAATGAGCTGGGAGATGTGGGAGTAGATGGGAAGATCATACAAAACACCTATTCCAGCGTTTTGGAGTTGCCCGAGGGGTGTATTTGTTGCAGTTTGCACGCAGAGTTTGAAAAGGCTATAAAGGAGATAAGGGAGAAGTATGAACCTGAGGTGCTCTTTGTGGAAACCTCGGGTTCTGCAGAGCCCTTCCCGGTGATGTTTAGCCTCAAAAGTTTGGGCTTTTCGGTGGATGGGGTTCTATGCGTAATAGATGCCAAAAACTTTGAAAGATACAGCTCCGAGAGCACTGCCCTCTATCAACTGGGGGGCTCCAACATAGCGGTCATAAACAAAATAGACTTGGTTTCTGAAGAAGAGCTCAAAAAACTTGAGGATAAGGTCTTTGAACTTTGGGAGAGCTACGCGGTGAGGAATGCCTTTACGGGCGAAAAGCTCTTCAAGGAGCTAAGACTTTACAGAACTTCCTACGGGACCTTGCCCGAAGAAGTCTTCGTAGGTGCTTTATCTCTCAACAAACTCTTGGAGCTCGCCGAAGAGGATGATCACCATCATCACCACCCCTACACCCAACGGGTGGAGTTTTACAAAGAACCCTTTGAATACAAGAATTTGGTGGGGTTATTCAAAAACCTTCCCAAGGACGTAATAAGGGCAAAGGGTATCGTAAGGCTAAAGCACGCACCCTATCCCTTCTTTGTAAATTACGTCTTTGGGACCTTTGAGATGGGAGAGGAGGTCCCCACCTACAAAGGGGAAAGCTTTGTGGTATTCATAAGCGAAAACCCTCTGAAGGTTTCGGTATAGACCTTGAGGAGGTAAAAATATGCCCATAAATATAGACCTTATTCTGCAGAACGTGTTAAACCCTCCCATTCTGTTTTTTTTCCTTGGTATGTTGGCGGTTTTCGTAAAATCGGATTTAGATGTGCCCCAACCTCTGCCAAAATTCTTTTCTCTTTTTTTGCTTATCTCCATCGGTCTTCAGGGTGGGTATAAACTGCACAGTGGAGGCTTTGGCTTAGACATTTTGCTTGTTTTATCCTTGGCTATGTTTATGGCGGTTTTGGTCCCAATATACACCTTCTTTATTCTAAGGCTCAAGTTGGACGTTTATAACGCTGCAGCGATAGCGGCCACCTATGGCTCCATCAGTGCGGTAACCTTTGTAACCGCGGGCACCTTTTTGAACGCCGTAGGGGTGCATTACGATGGCTTTATGGTGGCGGCAATGGCCCTTATGGAATCCCCCGCCATAATAATAGGTCTTATACTGGTTTCTATCTTTGCCAGAAACGACAATGCAAAAGAAAGGATAGAGTGGGGTGAGCTTTTGAGGGAATCCTTCTTTAATGGTTCCGTGCTTTTGTTGGTGGGTTCTATGGTTATAGGGCTTTTGGTAGGAGAAAAAGGTTGGAAGACGATGGAGCCCTTCTTTGGCGACCTTTTTAAGCCTATGCTTGCCTTTTTCTTGCTGGATATGGGGTTGGTTGCCGCAAGGCAGTTGGGAGCCATAAAGAAGGTGGGCGGCTTTCTCTTAGCCTTTGGCATAATGGTTCCTATCTTTAATGCCATGCTTGCCATCTCGCTTGCCAAATTCTTCGGCTTTGAAAAGGGTAATGCCTTTATGTTTTCTATTCTCTGTGCCAGCGCATCCTACATAGCGGTGCCAGCAGCCCTAAGGCTCTCCATACCGGAGGCAAACCCAAGCATATATGTAACCATGTCTTTGGCCATCACCTTTCCCTTTAACATAATTTTTGGTATTCCTATATACTACTCTGCGGTAAACTTCCTGTGGGGGTAATAGATATGATCGCACAGAAGAAGGTGGAGATCGTTATCAACAAGACCTACCTAAGGAAGATCCTTGAGTTTTTGGAACAGCAGGGGGTCAAAGGCTACACGGTCATAGAAGATGCCTTAGGGCTTGGAGAGCGCGGTCTGATGAGGGGCGACGAGATCACAGATACCTTTAAAAACAGCTACGTTTTTACCGTCTGCGATGAGGAAACTGCCAACAGGTTAGCGCATGGCATAGTGCCTTACCTAAAAAAATACGGTGGTGTGTGTTTTATCTCCGATGTGCTTTATGTAGTGCATTAAACGTTCGTTCCTCCTTCTGTCATCCTACACTCGCCGTTGTAAAATGCCCCTTTTTCTACGTAAAGCTCCAAAATTTCAAGCTTTCCAGAAACTTTAGAACCTCGTTTCAGTTCCACACTTTTAGCCTTTATGTTTCCCAATACCCTTCCGTATACGATCAAGCTCTCCACGTTTATATCTCCTTTAACATTTCCGCTTTCTCCTATTATGAGCCCACCGTTGCCAGTGATGTTCCCCACGATTTCCCCATCTATTCGCGTGAGCCCTTCTGAGATCGTAATGTTGCCTTCAAAAATCGTCCCCGCACCTATTAATGTCTTAATCTCCTGATCTACACCTTGCTCTTTCCTCTTCCCACCAAACATGTTAAACCTCCTTTTTGGCTATTTTAAAACCAGAAAATTTATAGGGTTTAAATGTTTTCCATCCCGTATCACCTCATAGTGAAGATGGGGTCCCGTGCTTCTTCCTGTAGAACCAACCCTTCCCAGAACTTGACCAGCTTTGACCTCTTTGCCTTCCTTTACCTCAATTTTTGACAAATGAGCATAGAGAGTAGTATAGCCGGAAGGATGTTTAAGTATGACTGTATTGCCATAGTCTGCATACCTGCCTGCAAAAACAACCACACCATCTGCGGTAGCCCTAACCTGCGCACCTATAGGAGCATCTATGTCAATGCCAGTGTGAAACTCATACCCCCTTCCAAAAGGATTCTTTCTCCACCCTACGTGAGAGTTTATTTTCCCATAAACAGGGTAGCCTAAGGGAATACTCCTGATCTCCGTGATGATCGCTTCTGCCCTCTTTTCAAGAAACTCTATGCGTGAAAGGTCTAAGTAGCTTGTCCCCTGATAGCTTGGTCCGCCAACGGCTGCTTTTTTAATACCCCTCTGAGAAAGATAGGATTCTATCTCCAACAAACGAGCTTCTAAAGACCTTAGCTTTTGTGCCAGCAGATGTTTTTCCCTATCAAGTTCTTTCCTTTTCTGGATAATTTCTCTGTTTTCTTCTTCAAGCTCCTCCACACGAGCCTTTAGATGAAGCTTGTAGGAGAGCAGGGATAAACTGAAGGTGTAAGCCATTAAGGATGCAAAGATATAGATGCTAACAAACATAAAAAAAGCCTTGAGATAACTTTTGCGGATCCTAATAGTCTTGGGAGGTTTTCCTTCATGCTGAACTAAAATTATGCTGATGTATTCCTTCATTTCGAACCTCCCTGCTGGATATTTCGAAAATATTATAATACTTTTGTGTCCATACCGAGAGGCTGTTCTAAAAATCCTCCACAAAAGTAAAGAATAAAGCCAGAGGGCTATCATGTGGAAATTTCACCAAACTT
>NZ_DAIQAX010000014.1 GCF_036781485.1 Thermocrinis sp. | reverse complement strand
CAAAGTAAATCCAGCTTACACGTCAGTGATAGGAGCTTTGAAGTATGTACCACAGTTTGGGATAGACAAGGATATAGCTGGGGCATATTTTATAGGAAGGAGGGCGCTAAGTTTGAAGGAAGAAATACCAGAGAATTATCTAAAGCTCTTATCAGACAGAGAATACTTAGAGTATGCCGTTTTCCGCTATGAGGAGAAGGAAAGGGAGTGGAGGGATGAGCTAAGGAAAGTTCATGAAAGCTTAAAAGAGCTTGAAAGCCTTCGGAGTGAGCCAAGGTCCTGTAAGGAAGCCAAGGGAAGGAATCCCAAACAGGGGCTGGGTAAAACCAGTCAAAGTCCTTGGCAAGTTTTGAAGGGGGTGTGGGAAAGGGTGAAGAGCAGGTTAGTTCCTTTAGGGGCTGGGGGGACGTCTCGATGAGGGATTTTCGGAACAGCCTCATACCGAGGGTTTTAACTGTAGCAGGTTCTGACAGTGGAGGTGGCGCAGGTATCCAGGCAGACCTTAAGACCTTCACAGCCCTTGGTGTTTTTGGAATGAGTGCAATTACTTCCATTACCGTTCAGAACACGGTTGGAGTCTTTGGGGTGTGGAATTTGCCACCTGAGGTGGTCTATGCGCAGATAAAGGTGGTGGTAGAGGACATAGGCGTGGATGTGGTAAAAACAGGTATGCTTTCTCACAGCGGAATAGTGGAAGTGGTGGCAAAGGCTATAAAGGACTTTAACATCCAGAAGTTGGTCGTGGACCCAGTTATGCGGGCAAAGTCTGGAGATCCCCTTTTGAAAAGCTCTGACGAATTGGCTCTCAAGGAGCTTCTTATACCATTAGCCACCATCATTACACCGAACATACCAGAAGCGGAGGCCCTTACAGGTATAAAGATAAAGACCGTGGAAGATATGGAGCAGGCTTGTAAATTACTCTACTCCCTTGGGACTAAGGCGGTTCTTGTTAAAGGTGGTCATATGGAAGGAGATAGGCTTGTGGATGTTCTTTATGACGGTTCAAGCTTTGAGTATTTAATTTACGAAAGGATAAATACAAAAAACACCCATGGCACCGGTTGCACTCTGGCTTCCGCAATAGCCAGCTACTTAGCAAAAGGTTTAGAGCTCAAGGAAGCGGTAAAGAAGGCTCGGGATTACGTGCAGGGAGCTATAAAGCACTCTCTTAGCATCGGAAAGGGGCACGGACCGTTAAACCACATGTGGCAGTTCTACCCTTCTTTGTAGGCGGTGATTTCCACTTCAATCATTGCTCCAAGTGGTAGGTTGCTAACTTCCACAGTGCTTCTTGCTGGTTTAACCTTTACTTCTTTGAAGATCTTCTCATAAATGTCGTTTAACTCCCTAAACTTTGAGAGGTCCCTTAGATACACCACAACCCTAACCACGTTTTCCCAAGAGTATCCTGCTTGCTCAAGGATCGCACCTACATTTTCAAAAGCCTGTTTTGCTTGCTCCTGAAAGTCTTCCTTTAACCTGCCCGTGCTTGGCTCTATGCCTATCTGTCCTGAAAGAAACAGGAAATTTCCTACCCTTACCGCTTGAGAATAAGGACCTACTGGCTTTGGTGCCTTATCCGTAAAAACCTCTGTCTTCATGCATACACCTCAAGGTAAAGCTTGGCTATCTCCTTTGCCAAGTTGTTCATCCTGCGTATATATCTTGCCCTTTCCTGCACGGATATTACACCCCTTGCATCTAAGAGGTTAAAAGTATGGGAACATTTGAGGAGATAGTCGTATGCGGGAAGAACTAACCGCTCTTGGAGTAGCCTTTTTACCTCTCTCTCGTATAGCTCGTAGAGATTAAAAAGAAGTTCTGGGTTAGATTTTTCAAAGTTATACACGCTCCACTCATACTCAGCACGCTTGAACACATCCCCATAAGTGAGCCACTGATTCCACTTTATGTCATAAACGCTATTCACACCCTGAAGATACATGGCGATACGCTCCAGCCCATAGGTAATTTCCACGGAGATTTCTTCAAGATCTATCCCACCAGCCTGCTGAAAGTAAGTAAATTGAGTTATTTCCATACCGTCAAGCCAAACTTCCCATCCCAAGCCCCAAGCACCCAAAGTGGGAGACTCCCAATCGTCCTCCACAAACCTAATATCGTGCTCTTTTGGGTCTATGCCTAAGGCTTGTAAGCTTTCAAGATATATATCTTGCGGATTGTCTGGTGCAGGCTTTAGTATTACTTGAAACTGAAAGTAGTGCTGAAGCCTGTTTGGGTTTTCTCCATATCTTCCATCCTTTGGTCTTCTTGATGGCTCCACATAGGCCACGTTCCATGGTTTGGGTCCAAGCACTTTCAAAAACGTAGCTGGGTTCATCGTCCCAGCCCCTGTTTCTATGTCGTAAGGTTGCCAAACTGCGCATCCCTTTTCAGCCCAAAAACGCTGTAGGTTTATGATGATGTCTTGGAAGAACATAGGAAAATTATAGCAATCTATCAAAGAGAACTGTCAAAAAGTATGCTATGCTCACGTAGCCATTAACTGTAAAAAAAGCCTTGTTTATCTTTGAAAGGTCGTGCTCTTTTACAAGGGAGTGCTCGTAGAAAAGAAAAGCTCCAAGAAGGAGCATACCAAGGACATAGATAAAACCCAGAAAATCCACCAAAAAGATCAAACTAAAAAGAAACAGAAAAGTTATAATGTGGAAAACCCTGGCTACCTTTATTGCCCTTCCGAGCCCAAACTTGACTGGTATGGACTTAAGACCGTAGGATTTGTCAAACTCATAATCCTGAAGGGAATAAAGAACGTCAAACCCCGCAACCCAAAAGCCCATCCCAACTCCAAGCACGAGAGCGATCTTGGATACTTGCTCGTTTATGGCCACATCAACCGCCACTGGTATGAGAAAATAAACCATACCCAGCACAAGATGGGGGTAGTAAGTTATTCTTTTTGCATAGGGATAAAACACAAGCAAAATTAAAACCACAGGTGCCAGCAAGAGGGTGTATAGGTTTATCATAGCAGAGGAAAGTAAAAACACAGCTCCCGAAAAGACAGCTAACCTTTTTATACTCTCTTCTGATACTTCCCCCCTTGCGTGTATCCAATCCTTCGTGCGTGGATTTTGTCTGTCTATGGGTAGGTCTATCAGCCTGTTTAAAGACATGCCCAAGGTCCTTGCGGATAGGAAAGCCAAGAGTATCCAAAAGAGCTTCCAAAGAGAAGGAAAACTATCCACAAGAAGGACCACCGAAGATAGCAAAAAGGGCAAGGCAAAGATGGTGTGTTCAAACTTAGTAAGCTCTGCGTAAGCTTTTAGGTTCATATGTCAAATATCACCTCTGCTACAAACTCCTCTCCTACTTTTTCCAATCTTAACCTATGGTATGTAGCTGCCTTTATTACCAGCTTGGACGGATGGATCTTTGGATCATACTCTCCACCCAAGAGCACCACTTTAACCCAATCTTCCCCTAACTTTACTGACTCACACTTGCTTACCACGAACTTTTCTTTCTCGTGCAGAACCAAAGCCTGGTTTATGGTATCCGCTAAAAGGTAAGGTAGCTCTCCTCTCACTTCTAATTCTACCCTTTTTGAAGGTTTAACGTTTTCTATATCTGTTATCTCGTTAAAGGTGGCAAGTATGGCTTTACAAAAGAGCTCCTCTAAAGTCTTTGTCCTAACCCTTATACCCGTATCTGCAGTTACATCTTCTATAATCTCGTAAAAGCTCATCTATATTCCCAGCACGTCAAGCATGCTGTAAAATCCTGGTGGTTTGTCCTTTATCCACAGGCAAGCTTCTAAGGTTCCCCTGGCGAATATGTCTCTGGAGGTTGCCCGATGGGTAAGCTCTATCCTCTCTCCAAAGCCTATAAGGTAGAGAGTGTGCTCTCCGACTACATCTCCACCCCGCAGAGACATGACCCCTATTTCATCCCCTCTTGGATCTACACCTTCCCTTCCGAACTTACCCAACTTGGAAGGATCTTTATCCAGAGCTTGGGCGGATACTTCAAGAAGTTTTAAAGCTGTCCCACTTGGAGCGTCCTTTTTGAATCTGTGATGTATTTCTAAGATCTCCACGTCAAAGTTTTTGTCCTTTAGGGCTTTTACTGCTATCTGTGCAAGTCTGAACAGAAGATTTACCCCTAAGCTCATGTTTGGAGACAGAAGGACAGGAGCTAAGTTTGAGAGTTCTTTTAGCTCATCCACCTGCTGCCGGGAAAAGCCTGTGGTCCCTATAACTACCGGCTTGCGTGCGTAGGCAGAAAGTTTGGCATGGGCTAAGGCAGAGGTTGTGTTTCCTGTAAAATCCACCACCACATCACCCAAAGGAAGAACTTCTTCCAACCTTGAGGTTAGCACCTTCCCCTTGAACTCTTCCATCCCAATAGCCCTTCCAAGGTCTTGATCTCTCAGACAGTCTGGATGCTCCACACCTGCAACCACTTCCAAGTTGTTGTATTCAACGGATAACCTCAGTATGGCCCTTCCCATCCTCCCAAGGGCTCCACAGAGGATTATTTTCGTCATTCCTCATCCTCTCCAAAGATCATATCTTCAAGTTCTTCCACTGCATCCTCTGCCTGGTCTGGTGGAACTACAGAGGGATAGATGGCAACTTGAACACCCTCGGTGAAAAGCATCCTCCGAATGATTTCCTGAAGCTTTTCAAGCTCCTCAGGTGTTACGTCATTTCTTATGCTTTCTTCCACAGGCTTGGAAGTTAGAAAAAAGCCTACCAAAGCAAAGGGGACTGCGTAGGTTTGTTCTTCCATGACACTCTCCTCTAAGTTTTAGAGAAAATATTAACACACTTTGCTCTCTACCAAGTCTGTGAAAAACTCCAAAAGCTCTTCCCAGCTTTTTTGCCCTAAATCTCCCTCTTTCTTAGATCTTACTGAGACCATCCTGCTTTCCACTTCTTTGTCTCCTACTATCAGCAGGTATGGTATTTTTGCAAGCTCCGCATCTCTGACCTTAGCAGAAAGTCTCTCGTTCCTTTCGTCTATCTCTACCCTAAATTTGTAAGATCTTAAAAAGTCTAAGAGTTCCCTTGCATAGGGTATGTGCTTAGAGGATATGGGAATTATCCTAGCTTGCACTGGGGAAAGCCAGAAGGGTAACAAACCTGCGTAGTGTTCCAACAAAATGCCCGTGAATCTCTCTATGGAGCCAAAGATTGCCCTGTGGATCATGTAAGGCCTGTGTCTTTTGTTGTCTGGACCTACATACTCCATGTCAAAACGCTCTGGTAGGTTAAAGTCAAACTGGATGGTAGAGCATTGCCAATATCTACCTATGACATCCTTTATCTTTACGTCTATCTTTGGACCATAGAAAGCTCCTCCGCCTTCATCAATTTCGTAGTTTAATTTTAGACTTTCCACTGCTTTTTTTAAAGCGCTCTCTGCCTTTTCCCACTGCTCTTGGGAACCTATGGCTTCGGGTGGTCTGGTGGAGATATAAACTTTAAAGTCTTCAAAGCCAAATACTCCCAGCATCCAGATGGCAAACTCTAAAGTTTCGTGTATTACCTGATCCACCTGCTCTGGCGTGCATATAATGTGGGCGTCATCTTGAGTAAAACCTCTAACCCTCATAAGTCCGTGTAAAACTCCAGAGAGTTCGTATCTATATACTGTGCCAAGTTCCGCCAGTTTTAAGGGCAGTTCCTTGTAGCTTCTTAGCTTGCTTTTGTACACTGCCACATGGAAGGGACAGTTCATAGGTTTGACAAAATACTCCTCTTGCTCCATCTCCATGGGTGGATACATGTTCTGTCTGTAATACTCAAGGTGTCCGCTCGTTTGCCACAAGTGGGACTTGCCGACATGTGGGGTGTATATAAGCTGATAACCTCTTTTTAAATGCTCCTCTTTCCAAAAATCTTCCAGTGTCTTTCTGTATATACCACCCTTCGGAAGCCATATTACCAATCCCCCTCCTATGTCTTCGTCTATCAGGAAAAGCTCAAGCTCTGCACCAAGCTTCCTGTGGTCCCTTCTCTTTACCTCTTCATAGAACTTTAACCTCTCTTCTAACTCCTCTTGACTCCAATAAGCTATGCCGTATATTCTCTGAAGCATGGGCTTGGAGGGGTCTCCCTGCCAGTAGGCACCTGCTATGTGAGTAAGCTTGAAGTTTCCTACCATCCCTGTATAAGGCACATGAGGTCCTCTACAAAGGTCTACAAAATCTCCTTGCTCATAAACGGATATTACATCCTGTTCATCTATTCTCTTGATAATATCAAGCTTATAGTATTCTTTTAAGCTTTCAAAGAGCCTTATGGCTTGTTCCCTCTCAAGCTCTTTTCTGATTATAGGAAGATTCCTCTTTACTATATCTTTCATCCTTTCCTCTATCTTTGGAAGGTCCTCCTCTTTTACTCTGATGCCTTCCACTTCCACGTCGTAGTAAAAGCCCTCCTCCGTGGTAGGACCTACACCAAGATGGACCACTTCTTTACCGTATATCTCCTTGAGAGCTTGCGCCATTATGTGAGAAAGGCTATGCCTCATTATTTCAAGACTTTCTGGATCCCTCTGGTATATGGGGACTAAGTGCCCACTTTCCCTTAGGGGTGTTTGCAAATCCAGTATTTTCCCATTTAGCTTTGCACCGAGGGCATCTTTTACTCCTACTTTTTCAAAAAACCGTCCTACTGTGGTTCCCTGTTCTACCTCATACTCAACCCCATTAAAGACCACTTTGAACATGGCTTAAAAATTATAATCCGTAAGCCCTATAAAGCACCTCTATAGGATGGAGAGGTTTTTTCCCTGTTCCTAACTCAATCTGGTTGCTTGCCAGTGGGCAATCTGATACCACAATGTCTGCTCCTGAGCTTTTTATGTCCTCAAACAGCTTAGAGCCTACCTTGTAGGCCATATCAAAGGTTTGTTTCTTTACACCAAAGGTTCCGTCGTGTCCAGAGCATCTCTCAATGAGCTTTACCTTAGTGTTGGGTATAAGCCTCATCAATGCTACAGCTCTGTATCCTACGTTGAGGGATTTTAGATGACAGGGGATATGGTATGCGATGCTTCCCATGGAAACCTTGAAATCTCTGTTAAATTTGCCCTTTTCGTTAAGCTTCCACAGGTATTCGTGCACGTCAAAGATCTTTTCAGCAACCCTTTTTGCCTCTGGATCGTCTGGCAGGAGCAAGGGATACTCATACTTTATCTGCAAGGCGCAGGTGGGAACTGGCACGATAATGTCATACCCAGCATCTACGTATGGTTTTAGAATTTGGACGTTGTGCTTTGCTTTGGCAATGGATGCATCTATGTCTCCCACATCAAAGAAAGGTATGCCACAGCATTGAACTTCTGGGATTTCAACCCAAAGGTCGTTTTTTTCAAGCACCCTTAGGAGAGCTATACCCTTTTCCAAGTAGTTGTAGTTAAAAAGACAGGTGGGAAAGACTACTACCTTGCCATTTTCCCCCTTCACAGGATTTCTGTTCTTTTTATACCAGCTTGCCAAGGTTTGGGAGTTTATGGGTGGAAGCTTTGCTCTTCTATCTATACCCATGAAGTTTTCTAAGATTACCCTAACAGGCTTTATGTTGTTAATCGTATTAACTATGGGCGCAAAGGGGACGGATAGTTTGCCAACTAAGTCTGTATTAACCATAAACCTGTCTGTGAGCTTAGCACCTTTGTTTTTAAACTTCCAAACCTTGTATCTTAGAGAAAGGTGCGGAAAGTCTATTCTCCATTCGTGTGGTGGAGTGTATGGGCACTTGAAATAACATTGCTTACAATGAAAACAAAGTTCCAAAGGAAGAGCTAACTCCTCTTTGCTAAGCTTACTTATGTCATCTTCGTGCCTATCCACCGCATCAAAGAGAGCTGGAAAAGAAGGGCAGTAAGTCACGCACATCCTACAGTCTTTACACTTTGAGTAAACTCTCTTTGCCTCTTCCCAGAGAGCCTCTTCGTCCAAAAACTTTGGATCCTTGATGTTAAAGTCAAAGTCTTTTGTTCCACCAATAGCCAATTCCATTTTTCTAACCTCCAGTTTTATAAATACTATTATATGCAAATGATTTGCAATTGTCAAGAAAAATTGGGGCTATTTCAAAAATAAAGCAGTGGGGAGAACTAAAGAAAGGAACGCACTCACATTTTCTGGGTTTGAAAGGACTAATTTATAATCTTAGCAATGCCTCTTATACCTAAGATTAGAGCGCTAAAAATAGCCCTACCTGGGGGAGGAACTAGGTAGTGGGTTTGTCTGGGAATTTCCCAGCAGTTCTATCTCTTTTGTTCTTTCTCTTACTCTTTCCTTCTCTTTCTCTTTCTAAAGTACAACTAATCTCTAATTATCCCCTACCCAAAAACAATTTAGAAGATTTTTTGAATGAAGAAAACTATTCCATAATCGTAGAAATTCTAAAAAGCTTGGATGAGGTGAAGGATGTAAGCGTGGAGGAGAAGGATGGAGATGTAATAATAAAGGTGGAGAGGTATCCAATACTGAAAGAAGTAAAAATAAGAGGGAACATGGCAATCTGGAAAGAAGAGATACTAAACTACTTAACCCTTCATGAAGGTACAGCGTTAAAGGAAACTGATGCACAATCTATAGAAAACAAACTAAGGGAACTCTACAGAGAAAGAGGATTCTTTGAGATGCAGGCGAAGGTCACGCTTGCAATTGATGAATTCGGTTTTGCCAAGATTGATATAAACATAAAGGAGGGTGATGTATTTTTCCTTGGAGGTGGGATATACAAGGGTTCAAGTTTGGATACTGATTTCCTAGATGAAAAGCTGGGGTTAATAAAAGGCAAGGTAGCCAAGGAAGAGGAGCTTTCCAAAAAGATCTTTGATTTGCAGGAATTGTACTTAGATTTGGGCTTCTGGGACAGTTATGTATACTACGAAGGCTTGCAAAAGGTTAGTATGGATAAGCCTTTTTTAAACGTCCTTATGCCCACTGATCCAAAAATCAAAACGCGCCCACTAAAACTGGTAGGATCATTGGCGGAAGGTTTTAAAAACTTTTTTAGCCATCCTATAAGCACGTTAAAAGCTATTGCAGGTAAGGGTAAACTTGCTTACCCTGTGTTTTTTGTGTTTGAGGGGAGAAAGTATGAAATCTTTTTTGAAGGAAACCAATTTTTCAGCTACGAAGAGCTTTTAAAAATATCCAACTTGCGACAGGTAGGAGTGGATTTACTTTCTTTGGAGGATGCTAGGGATAGAATCAGAAAAGCATACCACTCAAAAGGCTTTCTCGATGTGGAAATTAGTTATAATCTTGAAGGGGAAAAATTATTCTTTTACATAAAGGAAAACAGAAGATATCTGGCATTTATAGATGGTATATATACAGATTATGATGAAGAATTTTTGAAAAAACGCCTTGAAGATATGCTAACAGAACTGAAGGGACAGGGCTATAGTCTTGCAGAGGGCTATATTAAAAGGGATTTAGATAAAGAAAGAGGACTTATTAGTGTTTCCTTTGAAATAGTTAAAGGGAAAAAGCAAATATTAAAGCAAATTTCCTACATTGGTGAGGATAAACAAATAAGCAAAATCTTCCAGGAAGTAAACAGAAAACTTCCGGCTGTCTACGATTCTTCTGTAATAGAACGGCTAAACACGAAACTCAGTAGGTATCTTGAAAGCAAAGGCTATATGGAATGGACCTTTTATGCAGATGTTCGCGTGGAAGAGGATGAAGATAACACCTTTTACTCATATACTTACGAGGTTATTAAAGGTCCCAGGTATAGATCAGGCTTGGATTTATACTACGGTGCAAACATAACCAACAGAAGGGAGTTATCCTACATGACAGTTAAGGAGGATTTTTATACAGAAGGAGCTTTAGATGAAACCTTGTATAACTTTATAACGAGCAATTCCTTTGTCGGAGTTAGGATAGATACCTTTTTAGACAAGGATAGAAAGCAAGTTCATAGACTGATTAGACTTCAGGAGGACAAAAGGGGATTTTACAGCTTTGAGCTTGGATACAACACGCAGGGGGGGTTAGTCCTGGAGTTATCCGCCGGTCTTAAAAATCTGTTCGGAATTGGTCTAAAAGCTACCGCCGATTACAAACTCACGGAAAAAAGAGAAACCTATGGTTTTACTCTTGAAGACCCCTTTCTCTTTACGAGAAGACTTTGGTTTAAAAGTAGCATTTTCAAAGACTATCAGGAACACAAGTCTTATAACTTAAATGCAGAGGGTTTCATCTTGAGCGTAGGATACAGGATAACCAGGTGGACCTCCATTGGTCCCATTTTTTCTGTTGCAAACAACCAATTCTTAGGAACAAGTGTCACAACTAACAAATACGGGTTCTTTTTACTAAGGGAGTACAAGGATGACGTTTTTAGTCCTAAGCGTATCCACTATAATAACTTGAGTTTTTTAAAAGCGTACGGAGATCTTAGCTACACCAAGCTTGAACTCTCTACCTTCTACCTTATACCAATAAGATCAAATTTAAACTTGAGCTTTAAGGTTTCAGGTGGCACAGCCCAGGGTCAGGTGCCTATATTTGATAGATATTTTCTTGGCGGTTTTAGGGATTTGAGAGGATACTCCTTTGAGGAAATAGGGCAACCAAACGGTGGTAAATCCTTCGTCTTTGGTAGGCTTGAATTGGAATTACCCTTAAAGGGTCCCTTTGTGGCGGTCCCGTTCTATGATGTGGGAGGAGTGAGCTCTTCCCATACTATTCCAGTTGATATAAAGCATAGCTTTGGCCTTGGAACGGGTGTGAGAACGCCTATAGGCCCTGTGAGGTTAGACTTAGCCTTTCCTGGAGAGAAAAATTTTTTGAAGAAATTTAAGCTTTATTTATCCATTGGCTATGTTTACTGACGACGTCTTCAAGGAATTTAATAAACTCATCCTTAATGTCTTTCCTCTTTAAGGCAAAGTTTACCAAAGTAGTTAGATATCCCAGGGGCGAACCTGTGTCATAGACGTTGGCTTTCAGTTTTATAGAATAAACTGCTTCATCCTCAAGTAAAAGTTTTATAGCATCCGTTAGTTGAATCTCTCCTCCTTTACCTACCGGTGTTACTTTTAGCTTCTCAAAAATCCTTGGGGTGAAGAGATACCTACCCACTATGGCAAGGTTGGATGGGGCTTCCTCTTCCTTAGGTTTTTCCACCAAGTCCTCTATAAGGCCAATATCCTCCTCTATTGGCTTTACCGACACGATGCCGTATTTGCTTACCATCTTTCTATCCACTTCAAAAACTGCTATAACACTTTTCCCAAAACGCTCGTATATTTCTATCATCCGTTTTATTATGTTTTCCTCACCATCAATGATTATATCTCCAAGGGCTACTATGAAAGGTTCATCACCCACAACAGGCTCTGCAACAAGAACCGCGTGACCTAAACCTAGTTGTTCTTTTTGTCTTATGTATATAGGGTTTGTTAGTCTGCTAAATTCTCTTATGTTGTTCAGCAAGTCATGCTTGCCCATCTGTTCTAAGTGCTTTTCAAGATCAGTGTTTATGTCAAAGTGATGCTCTATAGGTCTTTTGTGCCTTCCTGTTACGAAAATAATGTTTTCCACACCTGCATGGAGGCACTCTTCTACTATAAACTGGACCACCGGCTTGTCAATGACTGGAAACATTTCCTTAGGCATAGCCTTCGTTGCTGGTAGAAATCTTGTCCCCCACCCGGCCACTGGCAAAACAGCCTTTCTTATCATAGATTTTTATTATAGCACAGGGGGGGTGAAATGGTGGAAAGTTTGATAGATAATATATCAAGGTATGTTAACGGCGGCTTATCAGTAGAATTTCACGACGGAAGGGTAATAGGAGAGGGTAAGTGTAGGGTTGTGATAAAGCATCCAAAGGTAATTAGGGATATACTCAGAGATCCAGAAATGGGCTTTGGTGAGCATTACATGAAGGGAGATATTGAGGTCAAGGGCAGCTTAGAGGATTTGCTTTGTGGATGTATGAGGTATTTTAGTGACAGAAAGAAGGCTTCAGAATCTAATTTATTAAGATTAATTCTTAGGTTTTTCGGAATATTGAAGTACATAGAGATAAAAGAGGTTCAAAGACACTATGATTTGGGAAACGATTTTTACAGTCTTTGGCTTGATGATTCTTTAACTTATTCCTGTGCCTTTTTCAGATCCAAAGATTCTACCTTAGAAGAAGCTCAGCAAGAAAAGAGGAGAATAATATACGAAAAACTACAGCTAAAAGAGGGAGACAGATTGCTGGACATAGGATGTGGGTGGGGATCTATCATCCTTGAAGCGGCAAAGCTGTATGATATAGAGGCAGTTGGGATAACGGTTTCTAAACAGCAGTATGAGTATGTGAAAGAGAAGATAAGAGAATTTAACTTAGAGCGAAAGGTTAAGGTATATCTCCTACACTACGAGGATTTGCCTAAATTAGACCAAAAGTTTAACAAGGTAGTATCAGTGGGCATGTTTGAACACGTAGGAAAAGGAAGGCACAGAAGATTTTTTGAAATTGTTTCAAGTGTTTTAGAGAATGGGGGCTTATTTTTGCTTCATACCATAGGTAAGGTGCATCCCTCCTCCCAAAGCAGATGGATAAGAAAGTATATATTTCCCGGAGGATATCTTCCTTCCATAGAGGAGGTGCTAAGAGCTATAAGAGGCTTTGACTTCAACTTGATAGATTTGGACGACTGGAGGATTCATTATTATTTCACCCTAAAGGAGTGGTTAAGGAGGTTTTATCAGGTTAGCCAATATGTAATAGAAAAATACGGTCAGAACTTTTTTAGAATGTGGGAGTTGTATTTAACCGCTTCTGCTGTTTCTTTCTACATTGGCAGTAACCATCTGTTTCAGTTCCTTTTCTCCAAGGGTGTGGTAAATGATTATCCTGTAATGAGAAGAGTCTTTCATGAGCCTTTGTTTGTTTTCTGAAGCTCTCCTAAGCCACTTTTTAAGAATTCTCTGACGAACTTATCTTCGTATGTCAGAACCTCACGAGGTGTGCCTATAAATACCACCTGACCATCCTTTATTATCATTATCCTATCCGAGATACTAAAGGCGGAGACCATATCATGAGAAACCACTAAAGCGGTAGATAGTGTTTTATCTCTTAAGTCAATAATTAGCTTGTCTATTAACCTGCTAGTAATGGGGTCCAAGCCGGAGGTAGGTTCATCGTAAATGATAAGCTTTGGCTCTGTTGCAATGGCACGAGCTATTCCTACCCTCTTTTTCATTCCTCCCGAAAGTTCGGAAGGATAAAGTTCAAGCGTTTCTTCTCCTAAACCTACCATTCTTAAATACTTCAGCGCCGTATTTTTTAGATCCTCTTCCTTCATACCTGAATGTTCAAGGTAGTAGAAAACCACATTTTCCCAAACTCTAAGACTGTCAAAAAGGGCAGCACCTTGAAATACGTATCCAATATTCTTTCTCAGCTCGTTTAGCTCTGTAGAGCTTAAAGCTGATATATCCTTTTCAAAGACCTTAATCTGTCCGCTGGTAGGTTTTAGGAGAC
The DNA here is from genome assembly GCF_036781485.1 of Thermocrinis sp. Classification (NCBI taxonomy): domain Bacteria; kingdom Pseudomonadati; phylum Aquificota; class Aquificia; order Aquificales; family Aquificaceae; genus Thermocrinis; species Thermocrinis sp. The sequence goes on along the minus strand of NZ_DAIQAX010000014.1, from coordinate 20,967 downwards.
TAACTATGCATTTGGTTATGGTAGTTTTACCACTTCCACTCCCCCCGAGTATGGTAAATATCTCCCCGTCTCTAACATTAAACGTAATGTCCTTAAGTATTTGTCTTCCTTCTATAGCTAAGCTAAGACCCTTGATTTCTATGGCAAAGTTTTTGTTTTCCATCACTGCAAAAATTATATTAAAATCTTTTCTTTATAATGACACCACCAACCATTCCTTTAACTGTAAAGCCTTTTGATGAGCAAGTCGTAAGCCTCTGTGCGGGCTGTGGTTGTGGCTGTGGTTATGTGCTCTACAGAGAAAAAGGATCAATAGCAGACTTATACGGACATCCTGCAGACCCAAAGGGTATGGGAAGCCTGTGTAGTAAAGGTATAACTTACATACAAGAGATTACCAACAATCCTTTAAGACTTACAGGTTTTTATTTGAACGAAAAGGAACCCATAGCTCTCTCTGAATTTGAAGCTTTTGACCTGGCAAAGCAAAAACTGAAGGGCAAGATAGCCATAATTTTGGACAGACATCTGTCAAGTCTTGAGGAATACTTGTTGGCAAGGCTCATAGGTGATGTTTTTGTGGATGCACCCGTTTTAGATTTTAAGCCTTCAAATGTATTCTATAACATGTGGCAGGATTATAAGCTAATAATTGCCTGGGAAGCGGAGCCCGTTTTTTCTGAAGTTATGTCTATGAGGTACATAGTAGATGCGGTTGAGAAGGGATCCCATTTAGTGTGTATAAGTTCAAGGTATTCCACAGTATGTTCAAAGGCAAAAACAAAACTTTTGATGGATCCCTTTCAACAGATAAGTTTTATGAAAAAAATAACACAACCAGAGCACGAAGATCCGATTGCCACCGCACTTAAGAAAAAGCTTCACCTTTTTCGGGGTTTATTGCTTATAAACACAAACCTTTTATCTTCTACTTTCAGGAACAGTCTTTTAAACGTGCTGACAGACTTGGTTAAACACTATAATATAGACTACAGCTTTGTGGGTGATCTTATGTCCTTTCCTGCCATGGAACTTGAAAAATTTGTAGAGGATTTTGAAAAATACGATAGCTTTGTATTTTTTGGCAATCCTCTTATTTATATACCAGAGGAGATAAGGCAGAGGATTAAAAACCGATTTTCTATTCACTTTACACTCTTTCCTAACCTTACTTCCCAATACTCTACTTTGGTTGTGGGTGCTTCCAACTACACTGAGAGGGACTTTATAGCCTACAGAAATTCCTTTGGAAGGATCTACTTTTGTCCCCAGAGCGTGCAAAAGCCCAAAGGGGTGGTGGTTCCATATGAATTTCTCTCAAAGCTATTTGATTTGGAGGTAAAGATAGAGGAGTTTATTAAACTGGATACTTCTTTGGAAGGGACAAGGGTAGAACTCCCTTCGATTGAAGGCAGGAGTTTTGAGGAGAAACAACTGCCTAAAGGGGTTGTTTTGCACACTGCCAACTCCCTTGTGGAAGAGCTTGGGCATTGGAACCCATGGACCCACAGCATGGAAAAGTATCAAAAGGCTTATATGTCAAAAAGGACTGCGGAAAGCTTGGGATTAAGGGAGGATAAGATAACCATAAGGGGTAAAGAGTTTGAAGTTATCATCAGTCCAAATATAGCGGATGGTGTGGTGTTTATTCCTTCTTCCTTTGAGGAGTTTCAACCTTTTGACCCTGGACACAGCGTAGGTAGTTTTTGTAAACACCCATTCTACAGATACGAGGTGCTGGAGTGATAGTTGGGTTGTGTAAGAGTGAATTTTTGGAAGGATACGTACTTAGAACCTTTGGTTTGGATAAGGATTCTTTGCGCTATCCGCAAGTTAGGAGCTGGATTGGCGGGGTGGATATATACTTCAACGACGAAGAAACTTGGCAGAGGGTCAAAGAGAGTTTAGGTATTTACGTATATGCGGACAGAAGGATAGAGATGGAGGAGGTGGTAGGAGAATTATTGAGGGAAAAGAGGCTTAAACTGGCTGTAGCGGAGAGTTGTACTGCAGGACTTCTTTCTGCTCGGCTTGTAAACGTCCCAGGAAGCAGCGATTACTTTGTAGGTGGATTTGTGGTCTATTCCAACGAGTTAAAAACCAAGCTTTTGAGCGTGGAAAAGGAACTGTTGGAAAAATACGGGGCTGTTTCTGAAGAAGTTTGTAGGGCTATGTGCATAGGGGCTTTGGAAGAGACAGATGCGGACATAACTGTTGCCATAACAGGCGTGGCTGGTCCATCAGCCAGCGAAAGAAAACCTGCAGGGCTTACCTACGTAGGTTTATGCACGGACAAAGATGTGCATGTTGAAAGGCACATGCTTAATCTTAGCAGGAACGAAAACCGTTTTTTGGCTACTCAGATAGCTTTGAACTTGCTAAGAAAATATCTTTTGGGAGTTTTAAAGTGAGAAAAATTCATCCCACAGCAATTTTAAGCGGAGAGGTTGAACTTGAAGAAGATGTGGAAATAGGGCCTTACAGCGTGCTTGAGGGAAACATAACCGTGGCCAGAGGTACCAAAATAGGTGCGAGGGTGAGCATAAAGGGAGAGGTGCAGATAGGTAGCGATTGCAAAATATACGACGGGGCGGTCATAGGAGAAGAGCCTCAGCACCTTAGGTATGGGGGGGAGAAAACTAAGGTAATCATTGGTGATAGGGTAATAATAAGGGAATACGTTACCATTCACAGGGGCACGACCTTTGGAACAGGGGTAACTATTGTAGAAAGTGACGTTATGCTTATGGCTTACGCTCACGTAGCTCACGATTGCTTGGTAAAAAGAGGAGCCATAATGGCAAACTGTGCCACGCTGGGAGGACATGTAGAGGTAGGAGAGTATGCCTTCATTGGGGGCCTTTCTGCTGTCCATCAGTGGGCAAGGGTAGGAGATTATGCTATGGTGGGTGGAGTTTCGGGAGTTTCCTTGGATATACCACCCTTTACAAGAGCCTCTGGTCAGCACGCTCATCTGTACGGGATAAACACAGTAGGTTTAGAAAGAAGAGGCTTTTCAAAGGAGAAGATAAACATCCTGAAAAAAGCTTATCGCATACTGTTTAGAAGTAATCTTTTGAAAAAGGAAGCTATAGAGCTTTTACTAAAAGATTATGGAGAGCATCAGGAAATCCTAAGGTTGGTGGAATTTATCCAAAGTAGCAAAAGGGGAGTGGCAAGAGATGCAGGTAAAATCCTTTAGTCAAAAACCTCTAAGAAGATCTCTCTCATTCTTCTTAGGCTATCGGTGAGTTTTTCTTCAAAGTCCTCTGGACTCATGCCTATGGAAGAGGCTACCCTCTCTCTGTCCTTACTGTTTAATACAGAGCCAGCATTTTCTTTGGATAGCCTGTGCCTTGTCTCCACAAGCCTAAGGAAGAGGTATATCTCATACACTTCTTTAAGAAGCTCGTGCTTTGACATCAGCAACCTGCAGGCTTTCAACATTGAGGGTTCCCTTATACCCTCCAAAAGCATGTAAAACTGGATCAAAAACTCCCCATCTATGAGCCCTCCCCTTCCAAACTTTATATCAACCACACCTTTCTCTTTCTTTGCGTTGTTCTCTAAGGCAAAGCGCATATCTCTTATTTCCCTCCTTTCCTTTTCGGTAATAGGTTTGCCAAAGAGAAAATCTTTAACCATGACATCAAACTCTTCCTTTAAAGCTTGATCTCCTACCACAAACCTTGACCTGGTCCAGGCGATCCTCTCCCATGTCCTGGCTATCCTTTCAAAGTAGTCTCTGTAAAAGCTTACAGAAGGTAAAAGATCCCCTTTGCTGCCCATAGGTCTTAGCCTAAAGTCAAGCTTGTAAAGGTATCCTTCCGAAGTGTGCAGGGTTATAAACTTTATCATCTGCTGGGCAAACTTCACTTCTTCTAAGCTCGGAGACCTTCCAACAAACACCAAGTCTAAATCCGAACCAATGGTAAGCTCCCTGCTTCCGTATTTGCCTAAGGCATACAGAGCTAAGCGCTGACCATTTATTCCCAAATGTTCCCAAAGTTTTTCCATAAGAAAGTCTGCAAGAGAAGTAAGACTGTCAAAAAACTTTTCAAGCTTTGTGTATCTATCTTCTTGCTTCAAAAGATAGACCAAAGCTATGCGTACCTCCCAAACAGTTTTGAACCTTCTAAACAAATTTTCCGCACTCAACCCAAGTGTATTCCTGTACTTTTCAAACTCCTCTTCCAACCTCTCTAACTCTGGATAATCCTGGTATAGCGTTAACACATCTTCTACTAAGTCTGGGTTCCTGCTTATGAGCGTAGAAAGGTAAGAAGACAAAGAGAAGACCTTACAGAGCCTTAGCCTAAAGTCCTCTTTCGATTTGCTAAGAATCACTCGCCTTCCTGTAGGATTGGAAAAGAACTTGTCCAAGTTGTTTAAAGTTTCGTCTGGGTCTGGTGTTTTTGCTACCTGACTTACTATTTGTGGTAGGATGCTTATAAGCTGTTTTCTCTCTTCGGAAGAAAGCCTTATTCCCACGGTTCCTTGTACGTAGTTTAATAGTATGTTAAAAGCCCTTGTGGGATTTTTAAAGCCCAAAGAAGAGAGAATTCCCCTTCCGGTATCTGCGTCACCATCCAATAGCGCAACCATTATAGGTTCAAGCTCCTCTTCGCCTTGCGTGGGCAACATGCCGTAGAACATCCTACTTATCCTTTGGGTGTGGGCTTTGAATTTTGAGATAAACTCTCTTTCCTCTAAACCCATTAGCTTGGCTATTTGAGGGATTTCAGATTCGCTAAAGCTTTGGGTCTGTATGCAATTTCTTAGCTGCACAGTGTGCTCCAGCTTTCTTAGGAAGGTGTAAGCTTCTTCTAAGGACTTTACTTCTTCGTCAGAAAATACACCCTTTTGGTTTAGCTTCCACAGTGCTCTGAATGTATTGCTTTCCCTTAAAAATGGGTACTTTCCCCCAAGGAGTATGACCATTGCCTGCACCATAAACTCCACCTCCCTTATCCCCCCCTCGCCAGTTTTCACGTTTATACGATTCATGAACTTGCTTTTTGCCTGTGCGTTTATCTGAGCCTTTATAAGCCTTATTTCCTCAAGGACCCTGTAATCTATGTACTTTCTGAACACAAAGGGTTGTTTTACTTCTTTGTCAAAGGTCTTAAAAAGCTCTTCGTCTCCTGCACTGTAGCGAGCCCTAAGAAGAGCAAACCTCTCCCACATTCTACCGTAGGACTCGTAATAAAGCTCTGCACTTCTCAAAGACATGCTTATAGGTCCAGATTTTCCAAAGGGCCTGAGGTCCAGGTCTACCTCGTAGGGCTTGCCCTCTTCTGTGGGAGTATTGATAAGATTTACCAATTTTTGGAAAACCTTAGAAAAAAACTCCGCAAGCGTTAGCTTTCCGGCACTGCCTTTGTCGGAAGAGTGTATAAACATTAGGTCTATGTCTGAGTAGTAGTTGAGCTCATAACTACCGAGCTTACCGAGGGCTATTACGCAACCGCTGGCCATCCTTTGATTTTCTTCCAGAGGTTTTCCGTATTTTTCCACTGCCTCTTCAAAAGCTCTTGAGTAAGCAAGCTCCAGCATGGCATCCGGAAGTTCGGAGTATTCCCTTAGTATTTCCTCCAAGTTGGCAGTGCGTAGTATTTCCTTTGATAACAGTCTCATCAGCTCTCGGTGGCGGTAATAGGCTAATCTTTTGGAGAATTCCCTATCGTCCAAAGACTGGTTTATTATTTCCTTAAGTTCCCTTAAGTAATCCTCCTTTCTTTTTGAGACATACCAAAGACCTGGTATTGCCCTTTGAAAATCCTCAGGATGGTTGAGTAAAAACTTTCGTATGCATTCGGATTGGTCCATAAGTTTTAGAAGAAGGATAAACCTCCTTTCGTTTAGATAATCCAAGAGAGTTTTTGGTTCTGGATGCTTTTTTAAAAGTTCCATAAAGGACTCTTCAGCCTTCTTTGGATTTAGCAGATACTTCTGCGCAGAAATCCACCAATGGGTTGGCACCATAAAATCATTTTATCGTTTTTGCTTTATATTATGTATATCGTGGAACTTTTCTTTTTTCCAGATGTATACGCAGACAGAGAGCTTATAGACTACTATATAGTGACCTTTGAGCTTCCCAATCTTTCCAGCGTGGAGCTTATGGAACTGGAAGGGAAGTATTACATTAAAAGGGTATTAGACTGGGAGTGCTTTAAAAGGGATGCAAAACACATAGTGCTTTATGAGCTGGGAGATGAAATAGATAGGTTTTCGGACGTGGAGGAGGCGCTAAAAGTAGCTTACAAGTTAGCTTACGACGAAGCTGTCAGAAGAGGTGCTAAGGACATTCTACCAGCTATAGGTGTGGGCAATCCTCCCATGGATGTAATAAAAAGAGTCTTTCCTATTGAGTTTTTGCTGGAAGAATTTCCAGAAAACCTGGAAACCTATCTTGACCATCTCATAAGAAACCTTTACACACAAGAAAAATCTGGAGGAGATTGATGGAAAAGGGATTACTGCCTGCTTTAGAAGAGCTAACACCCACGAAAATCGTAGAAGAGCTGAGTAAGTACGTTGTTGGACAAGAGGAAGCAAAAAAAGCAGTAGCAATAGCCTTAAGAAACAGATGGAGAAGGCAGAAACTCCCCCCCCATTTGAAAGATGAAGTGGCACCAAAAAACCTTTTAATGATAGGTCCCACGGGTGTGGGAAAGACAGAAATAGCAAGAAGGTTAGCCCAGCTTATCAAAGCTCCCTTCATCAAGGTAGAGGCTACCAAATACACAGAGGTAGGTTATGTGGGAAGAGACGTGGAGTCTATGGTTAGGGAACTGGTGGAAGTTTCTTACCAAATGGTAAAACAGGAACGAATGCAGGAGGTTAGAGAGAGGGCAAAGAAAAATGCAGAAGATAGGTTAATTGATTACCTAATACCACAACAGCTTAGTTTTGGCTCAAGGATCTCCCAAAGCGCGGTCGATAGGTCTTACATTAGGGAAAAGCTCAGAAGGGGAGAATTTGACGACAGGGTCATAGAGATAGAAGTTCAGGAGAAAATTTCTCCCGTATTGGGCATAATAGGCCCACCGGGTTTAGAGGAGCTTGAGGATCAAATCAGAAACCTACTGGGAGGCATGGTGCCCCCACGGAAAAGGAGAAAAGTAAAGGTTAAAGAGGCTCTGCAGATATTGGAGCAAGAAGAAGCTGAAAAGCTGATTGATCAGGAAGAGATAGCATCGGAGGCTGTTTATAGGGCGGAAAATTTCGGTATTATCTTTATTGACGAGATAGACAAAATAGCAATAAAGACCCACGGAGTTGGTCCAGGTGTTTCTCGGGAAGGTGTGCAAAGAGACCTTTTGCCCATAGTAGAGGGGACGGTAGTTAGAACCAAGTATGGACCCGTAAAGACTGACCATATACTTTTTATAGCCGCTGGTGCGTTCCACATGTCCAAACCTTCCGATCTTATTCCTGAACTGCAGGGACGTTTTCCTATAAGGGTGGAGCTAAAACCACTGACTAAAGAAGACCTTGTACGTATTCTAGTAGAACCTCAAAACGCTTTGGTTAAACAATACGTGGAGCTTTTAAAAACAGAGGGGGTAGATTTAGAATTTACTCAGGACGCAATAGAGGAGTTAGCTTCAATAGCGGAGGATATAAACAACAGGGTGGAAAACATAGGGGCTAGGCGGCTATACACCATAATGGAACGGCTATTGGAGGATATATCCTTTAATGCTCCTGAACTTTGCGGACAGCGTATCATAATAGATAGTAAGTTTGTTAGGGCCAAATTAATTGGTTTGGTAAAGGACATGGAACTTTCAAGGTATATTCTATAATGGAAGGATATATATACAGTTTTTTAAGAAGGTTAGAGTATCTGGTTTCTCAGCAGGGAAGGTCAATTAACATCATCCTTTACGCTAAGAAGATAAAGCTACCCCCAGAGGCGTCCCTACGCATATCGTTCTTTTACTTAGATATCTTTGAAATGCTCCTTGAACTGTTGAACAACATAGAATTTTTAGAAGGGGAAAATAAAAAGGATTACTTTTTGGAGCTTGCCCTTGAAGCTTTATCCTTAATATTAATATCCTTGCCTTCCTTGAGCGCCTTCTCGCCAGTGTTTGCGGATAGGGAGTTAGCAAAAGATGTTCAAGAGGTAGTCTACCTCTTGGAAGATACATTTATCAGCTGGAATGAGGAAAAAATTAGAACCGCCTCTCAGTATATCAATAGGGTTTATCAACTGCTAAAGTTTCACCTATACTCCGCTGCAAAATCCTACAAAAACATGAGCTAAGCCCTTATCTTCTTCACGAAAACCAAAATTTTAGCTACTGCCCTGTAAAGTTCTGGTGGGATCTCCTCAAAAACTTCCACCCCTATAAGCGCAGAAGTTAGTTCTTTATCTTCTACAATCGGTATGCCCTTTTCTTTTGCAGTCTTTATTATCCGCTCTGCTAATTCTCCAAACCCTTTTGCGACGACAACAGGGGCATTGTCCTTGCTTGAATCGTATCTTATTGCTACCGCCTTTTTCCTTTCTGCCATGTTACACCACTAAATAAAGGTTTGTACTGTGAATTTCCCCTTTTATGACTTTCTTTAAATCCTGAAGGGTAGGGATAAGATTAACCACGATTTCCTTTACCTTGATGTTCTCTTCCTTCAACATGCTTTCTAAAATATGCTTAGATGTTTCAAGATTGCTGTAGAAAACTTCAGAGTTCGTATAAAAGCGCAGGCTCAAGTCTTTTTTATATAAAAGCATAGCGGAAATAAAACCTTCTGGGTAATTGAGGTTTACAAAAACTCTATATTCGTCTTTGCTTGATCTTAGAATGATGCTTGCCTTTCGGCCTTCCCACTTGAAGGGAACGACCAACACTCCATCATTCGCCATAATTCTTTGTGCTTGGATAATAATGTTTAGACGTTCTATCCACTGAAGGCCGTCCCTCTCTATCCTTTCCCTCAAAGGCAAAAGCTTTTCTCTTTCTTCCAGAAGACCTACAAGCTTTCTATGGCTCTCTCTCAAATCTTCAATTTTCCCATTGTCTAGCGCCTTTATGAAGTTATTAAGTTGTTCCTTTATTTCTGTATCCTTAAGGTAAAAGACCATTGTTTTTAGCCTTTCAAAAGCCAAATTCAAACTTTTGCCTGCTGGTGTGTGGAGTAAGTTTTGGATTTCTCTGTAAAGAAGGTGGATGAGAACGTCCTTATCCCCCCGTTCCATCGTTCCTAAAATCTGCCTATTTCCTGAGCTTTCTATGAACCTTATAAACTGGGCTAACTCCCAATTGTTTAAGTTTTCAAGATAGAGGTTTCTCAAAAGATTTCTTATTTCGGCTAAATTTTCTGTCTTGTTCATGATAGCTAAGAAGAGGTTTTTTATAGAATCAAGACTTTGGACATTATTTTCTTGTATGTTAAGCTGGCTTTGCACATCTTCTGCTAAGCTTAAAAGATTCAGTATTATCTGAGCCTTTGCATCTTCTAAGATTTCCTTTAAGCTTACTTCCCCTCTAAGATGAGACAAAAGCTTTCTCTCGTAAAAAAGGCCTGAGTTTCTTATTAGAGATGCTATGTCCTCCTCTTCAAGGCTGAACAGAAAACTTTCCGAAGGTCCAAAAGCAATATCTAAAATTTGGTCTATACCAGTTTTTCTTTGAAGTGAGATTATCCTCAAGCTCAAAGGATTTTTACCCTCAAGGGCAAGCTCCAAGTAATCCCCTTTTTGCACCTCAACATCGGACATATTCTCAGCCAATATTTCTTGGTTATTGTTTAGCAATATCCTCAGGTTCCTTCCGTAGGCTTCCAACACGTATCCCTTTAATCCACCTGAACTTTCTGAGAAAGCCTGGAGAAGACTTTCAGGAACTGTGGATAGCAATCTAAGGTTTAACTCCTTGCTCACATTCCCCGCTCTTAGACCTTGAGAGGTTTCCAAAGCATGCTGTAGGAAGACGCCCTCTATGCGACGGATCTCCATAATCTTATCTATCGTCTGCTAAGGCTAAGGCTAAAGCACCCCTTGCCATGCAAAATTCACCGCACTTAGAAAAGTCAAGTTTAAAGCACTGAGAAGGAAATGCTTCCACAGCTTTCTTCAGACGAGTTTCCATATCATCCATAAACTCTCTAAGCTGTTGTATTAGCCCACCCCCCAAAACTACCCTATCTGGGTTAAATATATGAACGGCGTTCATCAAGCCTATGGTAAGGTAGTCCTTAAAGGTCTCTATAGCTTCCTGTGCCTTTTGGTCTCCCTCCTTTGCTCTCAGCACTATTTGGTAGTCTTTTAAGCTTTCTCCAGCAGAGAGTTTTTTGTATATCCTTTCCAATCCGTAAGAAGAGCAGTAAGCTTCCAAACATCCGCGCCTTCCGCAACTGCAGAGCTCTCCATCCTTCTCTACTATGTGATGACCTAATTCTAAAGCGCTCCCACAGCTACCTAAGAAAACTCTACCCTCGCAAACAAAACCGGCCCCCAAGCCTGTACCTATGGCTACGAAAAGAAGATTTCTACTGTCCCTATGATCGTAATACCACTCTCCAAAAGCTCCTGCGCTCACGTCGTTTAGCACAAATCCGCTTATACCTTCCTCCAAAAGCAGTTTTTTTATATCCACTCCGTCCAATGCTGGTATGTTTGGAGACCGATAGACCACACCTTCCAAAGAGGTAAAACCAGCCACCGCTATCCCTACCTTTGTAGGATTGCCTTCCCTTATAATTTCCCTTAGTCTTTCAACAAAAGCCTCTTTGTTTTTGGATACATTCCTTACATAGACCTTTTCGCGCTTGCCATCCTCCCACAGAACTTTTATGAAAGATCCACCAACATCAATTCCCTTCTTCATAGCTTACAGAGCTGATCTTTTCTCCTTCAAATACTATCTCAACTACAAGCTTCCTTTCCACACCCTTTACCTTCTTTCCGTAGATTAGTGTGATTCTGTTTTCCTCCACCTTTGAATCTCTCAGTTTGTAGCCCTCTTTGTTTATTTTCCTGCAGACATCTGTTAGCTTCCTAACAGGATATTCTTTACAATCTCCACCTTGAAGGTATTCTATGATCGGTTTTAGACGCTCGTCTGAACCATGGGAATCGGACTTATAGATGATTACCGCAATTATTATGGGATATAGCAATGCTAGGGCAACTATAGATCCCAAAATGAGGTCCTCAATCCTTAGCCTTTTTATAGCCATCCTTTTCTTCTTACCCAAAAAATAAGGGAGATAGTGGTTATTACCATAAGTGCCAAAGAATAAACATATCCGTATTTCCAGCGTAGTTCGGGCATGTGCTCAAAGTTCATACCGTATATGCTGGCTATAAGGGTGGCGGGTAAAAAGATGGTAGCTAAAACCGTAAATACCTTTACTGCTTCGTTTTGCCTTATGTTAATAAGTCCGAGTAAAGTGTTTTGAATACTGTCTATTTTGTCCATGTAGAAGGTGGTGTAGTCTAAGAGCGTGTGTAGGTCATCAAGTATGACCTTTATTTCCCTTTTGGTTTGAGCGTTTATCCTTGGGCTTTTTACGAAGTGAGACAGTATTCTTAGTTTTTCGTTTATAGTTTCCCTAAGGGTTATGTTTAGCTCGTCGTAGTAAGAGATGTCCTTTATGATCTCTTCCGTTTGCTCTTCAAAGACCTCCTTTCTGAGGTTTCTTATACGCCTTCCCAATATCTCAAGCCTATCTCCTATTCTATCAACCTCTATGCTAACTATGTGGGAAAACATCTCCTCTGCAAACTGAAAACTCAGAGTTTGAACTTCCACTCTCTTTTGGAAGATCATAAGAGTAGGTATGTCCCTATACCTTATGGTTACCATAAATCTACCTTTTAAAAAAAAGAATACAGGTTCTACGAGTATATCTTCCTTTTGTTGTATTACAAAAGAAAGATTCATAAATATTTTGTCTCCTTCCTCTTTATACTTACTGCTTATCTCTATGTCTCCAAAGACTTCCCTTGGTGGCATTTCAAAACCTACCGCACTTTTTAGCCAAAAGATCTCTTCTTCTGTAGGTTTTTCTACATCAATCCACAGGATTTTATCTTTTAGGATAGTGCCAAACTCATCTATGGAGTGCTCTGTAAATCCAAAGGTAGAGCTTGCGTATATTTTAATCATTCTGCACAATATTTTAACTCTGATAAAATACTGTTTCTATGAGCAAAAGAGTTATCCTGGCATACTCTGGCGGTTTGGACACGTCGGTTATAGTAAGGTGGTTGGCAGAAAAGGGCTATGAGGTAATTACCTACACTGCGGATGTGGGGCAAGGGGAGGAGTTGGAAGAGATCCCTCAAAAGGCAAAGGCTTCTGGTGCGGTGGAGGCAATAGTGGAGGACCTAAAAGAAGAGTTTGCAAAGGAGTACTGCCTACCAACGCTTAGAGCTTTGGCTTTGTATGAAGGAAAGTATCCTTTGACCGCATCCCTTTCCAGACCACTTATAGCAAAAAAGCTTGTGGAGTATGCGCAGAAGTTTGGTGCAGACTTTGTAGCACATGGATCCACCGGCAAAGGCAACGACCAGGTTAGGTTTGAGCTCTCCGTATGGGCTTTAAACCCAGACTTGGAAGTTTTGGCGCCCGTCAGGGAATGGGAGTTCAAGTCAAGAGAGGAAGAGGTAGAGTATGCCCTAAGGTTTAACATTCCAGTAAAGGTTACAAAGGAAAAACCTTACTCCATAGACAAAAACCTTTGGGGCATTTCCATAGAGTGTGGTCCTTTGGAAGACCCTTGGACAGAACCGCCGGAGGATGCCTTTGAATGGACCGTATCTCCCGAAAAGGCGCCCGAAGAAGCGGAATACGTGGAGATATACTTTAAAGAGGGGACTCCAATTGCTATAAATGAAAAGGAATACGCTAAACTGCACGAACTCATTCTTGACCTTAACAAAATAGCAGGTAGGCACGGAGTGGGAAGGATAGACATGGTAGAAAATCGCCTTGTGGGTATAAAGAGCAGAGAAATTTACGAAGCACCCGCGGCTACACTGCTGTACGAAGCTTACAGAGACCTTCTCTCTTTAACACTGGACAGATACACTTTCCACTACTTTTTAAGCCACATACCACACCATTATGCTAAGCTTGTTTACGAAGGACTCTGGTTTTCTCCCTTAAGAGAAGCCCTAGATGGCTTTACAGAAAAGATCGCAGAGTTTGTTGATGGAACAGTAAGGCTAAAGCTTTACAAAGGTAGGGCTTGGGTGGTGGGAAGGAAGTCTGAAAGGTCCCTTTACGTGGAGGACTTGGCAACTTACTCCGAAAAGGACGCCTTTGACCACAGAGCGGGAGCCCAATTTACAAAGATCTTTGGTTTGCCCCTGAAGATCCTTGGAAGGGTCAGGAGGAAATAAATGCTAATAGCGGTGCCCCTTTCGGACCAAAACCTTGAAGAGGACCTAAGAGCAGTCAAAAGGTTGGGAGCGGACATTGTAGAACTCAGAGTTGATATGTTTGAAAGGACAGAACCGGACTATGTATTAAGCTGGGTAAAAAGGGCAAAGGAGATTGGACTTTCCACTATCTTAACCATAAGAAGTCCGGAAGAGGGTGGAAGGGAAGTGCCAAATAGAGAAAGAATATTTGAACTTGTCTCTCCTTATGCGGACTACACGGACATAGAGCTATCTTCACGGGCTTTGATTCCCTACGTTAGAAACCTTACAAAAACTTCGGATAAGAAGCTCATAATCTCTTACCACAACTTTGAGCTAACTCCTGCCAACTGGATACTTAGGGAGATTTTCAGAGAGGGTATAAGATGGGGAGCAGATATAGTAAAGGTAGCGGTAAAGGCTAATTCTTACGAAGATACTGCCAGGCTTCTTTGCGTGGCAAGACAAGAGGAAGGACAAAAGATAATCATATCCACGGGAAAGTATGGGAAAATTTCAAGAGTTTCTGGTTTTATTTTTGGAAGCGTAATAAGCTATGCTTATTACAAACAAGCCACCGCTGAAGGTCAGCTTTCCTTAGAGGAGATGGTTAAACTTAGGGAGATGCTCTATTCATGAAAAACTTCTACACTAACTTAGGGCTTTTGCTGTTTTTGATTGCTTTATCTGTGGCGATAGTTCTTTACAAGCCTATGAACCTTGGCCTGGACCTAAGGGGCGGTATATCTATGGTAATCCAGCCTGACGTGTCCTATGCCATTGAACAGGAATACCAAAGACTTAGCAAAGATTTATACCAAAAGCTAAGGGAGGAGGGACTGAAGGTTTTGGACGTATTGGTAGAAAAGGATTATATTAAGGTAGAACTTTTAGAAGAGGGTGGGGTGGAAAAGATCTTGGAAAAACACTTTCCACGCCTTGAGGTGAAGAAAAAAGAAGCTAATACTTACTTTTTAGCGTTAAAAGATCAAGAACTTTTGCAGCTAAGGGATAGTGTTATAGGTCAGACGGTGGAGGTTTTGAGGAAGAGAATAGACGAGCTGGGCGTGGTCCAACCAGTGATCACAAAAATAGGTCAGGACAGGATCTTGGTAGAACTACCAGGAGTTTTAGACTTACAAAAGGCGAAGTCCATCATAGGCAGAACTGCCCTTCTGGAGCTAAAGCTGGTGGTAGAAAGTGGTAGAAGGGAAGATCTGGAAAGTAAGCTAACACCAGATCTGGAGCTTTTGCCTTCAGAGGATGGTTCCGAGTGGTTTTTGGTTGAAAAGGTAGCGGTTATTACCGGAGGAGACCTAAAAACCGCCTATACTTCTCAGGATGAGTTTGGAGGACCTGCGGTTAGCTTTGAGCTAACAGACAGCGGAGCAAACAAGTTTGGCCAATTTACGGAAGAGAACATAGGCAAAAGGCTTGCCATAGTCTTAGACAAAAAGGTAATTTCTGCTCCCGTCATAAGAAGTAGGATAACCAACATGGGACAGATAACTGGTCAATTTACGCCGGATGAAGCAAAGGAGCTTGCTATAGTTCTAAGGGCTGGAGCCTTGCCAACTAAGATAGACTTTCTTCAAGAGAGCGTCATCGGTCCCACTTTGGGAAGGGACGCTATAGAGCAGGGTATTAAGGCGGGTGTGCTGGGCTATCTGCTTTTGGCTTTAATACTTGTTTTAAGGTATAAATCATCTGGAATAACTGCCAACCTTTCTATAATATTAAACGCTTTAATGCTTTGGGCTGGCATGGTATTGTTGGGTGCAACCCTTACCTTGCCAGGCATTGCGGGTATAATCCTAAACATGGGCATAGCGGTAGATTCCAACGTGCTGATCTTTGAAAGGGTCAAGGAGGAGCTAAGGCTTGGAAACAGTCCAAGGAAGGCAATAGACTTAGGCTACAAAAGAAGCCTAAATGCAGTGTTTGACACCCACATAACCCTTTTGGTAGCAGCCCTAATACTCTTTCAGTTTGGCAGTGGTCCAGTAAAGGGCTTTGCCACCACTCTAACCTTGGGCACCATAGCGTCTTTTATATCCAACGTCTATTTTGCCAAGTTCTTGTTGGAAGTGCTTTATAAACTGAGACTTTTTAGACTCTAATATGTACGACCACATCATCATAAAAGGAGCAAGACACCACAACCTAAAAAACATAGACCTACTTATCCCAAAAAACAAACTGGTGGTCATTACAGGGCCTTCTGGCAGTGGAAAGTCTTCCTTGGCTTTTGATACTATCTACGCAGAGGGCCAAAGAAGATACGTGGAATCTCTGTCTTCTTACGCAAGGCAGTTTTTGGGAGTCATGGAAAAGCCAGAGGTAGATGTGATAGAGGGGCTTTCTCCTGCCATAGCCATAGACCAAAAGACCACTTCAAAAAACCCCCGTTCTACGGTTGGGACGGTGACGGAAATTTACGACTACATGAGAGTGCTTTGGGCTAACGTGGGAAAACCACACTGTCCCGAATGTGGAAGGCTTTTGGAAGGCTTGTCCGCCCACGAGATATTGGACAACGTCTATCAGAATTTGGAAGGTAAGAAAATAACAGTTTTAGCTCCGCTCGTAAGAGGAAAAAAGGGAGAGTTTAAGGATCTTCTTAAGGAGTTGGACAGGAAGGGCTTTAGCAGGGTTAAAGTGGATGGGCAATACATGAGAATAATAGAAGTTCCACCCCTTGAAAAAAACAAAAAGCACGACATAGACTTGGTGATTGACAGACTTACTTTGGAAAAAGAAGAAAGGGCAAGGGCTTTAACTGCCATAGAAAGAGCCTTTGAGTATTCAAAGGGGCTTGTGAAGATAGAGGACGCAGAAAGTGGTAAGGAGTGGATCTTTAGCCACAGCAGAACCTGTCCAGACCACAACTTTTCCATCCCAGAGCTAACCCCAAGGCTCTTTTCCTTTAACTCTCCCTACGGTGCCTGTCCAACCTGCAAAGGTCTTGGTGTGAAGTGGGAAATAAACTTAAAGCTTTTGGTAGATGAAAAACAACCAGCAGTGGATGCTTTTAGGATCACTCAGTCTGGTTTTTTTGACTATCTTAGATTTCCCATATTCAACCTTCTGAAAAGGTTAGGCTACGATCCAAGGACTACCTTTGCGGACCTGCCTCAGTCTGTAAAGGAATTTCTGCTGTATGGTGGAAGTCTCTTAAAGAGTGAGTTTGAAGGTATCGTCCCTCACTTAGAAAGAAGATTTATGCAAGAAGATTCAGAAAAGCTAAGGGAAGAGATAGGACAATACATAAGGGAAAAGCCCTGTCCCGCCTGCAATGGCTCAAGGCTCAGACCAGAAGCCCTCGCGGTTTTGGTCAATGGCAAAAACATATACCAAGTTTGCAGTATGCCCATAAGTCAGGCAATACAGTTTTTCCTGGAAACAAAACACAAGCTCACGGGTAAGGACTACATAGTAGGAGAAAGGCTCATAAAAGAGATCACAGACAGGCTTGGCTTTTTAAAAAAGGTAGGTCTGGATTACCTTAACTTAGCCAGAAGTGCGACCACTTTATCCGGCGGAGAAATGCAAAGAATAAGACTTGCTACTCAAATAGGATCTAAGCTTACAGGAGTTTTGTATGTGTTGGATGAGCCTTCCATTGGTTTGCACCCAAGGGACACCCATAAGCTTATAGAAACTCTGAAGGACCTGAGAGACCTTGGAAACACAGTTATAGTAGTAGAGCATGACCCAGAAACTATTATGGCAGCAGACTGGATAATAGACTTAGGCCCTGGAGCTGGTAAAAATGGAGGGTATGTGGTAGCTCAGGGTACACCCAAAGAGGTAATGGAAAATCCAAACTCTTTGACGGGGGACTACTTGTCTGGCAGACTTTCCATACCTGTTCCAGAGAAGAGGAGAGAGCCGGGTAAAAAATGGCTAAAAATATTAGGAGCAAGAAAACACAATCTAAAGGGCATAGACGTAAAAATACCAGTGGGGCTTTTTGTTTGTATAACTGGTGTTTCCGGAAGTGGAAAATCTACGCTTATATACGACATTCTTTGGGAGTATGCAAGGGGGCTATTCTACGGGGCAAACGTGGATGTGGAGGGTGTGGATCGTATAGAAGGTTTGGAACACTTTGATTATGTGATCAATGTAGATCAGTCTCCCATAGGAAGGACGCCAAGAAGCAATCCAGCAACTTATACAAAGCTCTTTGACCACATAAGAAACCTCTTTGCCCAAACTCCAGAGGCAAAAGCCCGTGGCTACACTCCAGGTAGGTTTTCCTTTAATGTGCCTGGCGGTAGGTGTGAAGCCTGCGAGGGGGACGGAGTTATAAAGGTTGAAATGCACTTTTTACCTCCAGTTTATGTTACCTGTGAAGTCTGCAAAGGCACAAGGTATAACAAGGAAACCTTAGAGATCAGATACAAAGGAAAGAACATTGCAGAAGTTTTGGACATGACCGTAGATGAAGCTTATGAATTTTTCTACAATCATCCACCCATTCGCAGAAAGCTTGAGCTGTTAAGAGACGTAGGTCTTGGCTACATAAAACTTGGACAGCCTGCTACCACATTGTCGGGTGGAGAAGCCCAAAGGATCAAGCTTGCAAGGGAGCTTTCAAAAAAAGAAACGGGAAGGACCCTTTACCTTTTGGACGAGCCTACCACCGGACTGCACATGGACGACGTAAAAAAGCTAATACAGGTTCTCCAAAGGCTTGTGGATAGAGGAAATACGGTAGTGGTTATTGAACACAACTTAGATGTCATAAAGTGTGCTGATTGGATCATAGACCTTGGTCCGGAGGGCGGAGACGGAGGTGGGCAGGTGGTAGCAGAAGGATCACCAGAGGATATAATGAAAAATGAGAGTTCTTATACTGGAAAGTATCTCAGGGATTATCTAAGTAGAACTTGTAAGGTATAATTTTTCAGACCAAGGCTTAGGAGGATAGCACATGGCAAAGATATACTACGATAGCGATGCTTCTTTGGATGTCTTAGCAGGAAAAACTGTAGCCATACTTGGATACGGCAGTCAGGGGCATGCCCACGCACTAAACCTAAGGGATAGCGGAATTAACGTAATAGTTGGGCTTCATCCTGGCAGTAAGTCAAGGGAAAAGGCTTTAAAGGATGGCTTTGAGGTTTATGAGCCTTCAGAAGCGGTAAAAAGGGCAGACATTATAATGTTTCTCACTCCAGACACCGTCCAGCCCCAGCTCTATAAAGAGTGCGTTGAGCCACATCTTAACCCTTCAAAGACCTTAGCCTTTGCCCACGGCTTTAACATACACTTCAAACAGATCGTGCCACCAAAGGACGTGGATGTTTTCATGGTTGCTCCGAAGGGACCAGGGCACTTGGTAAGGTGGATGTATGAAGAAGGAAAAGGTGTGCCTGCTCTTGTAGCGGTATATCAGGATGCTACTGGCAATTGCAAAGAGAAAGCTTTGGCTTACGCAAAGGGGCTTGGATGCACAAGGGCAGGAGTTATAGAGACTACCTTCAAGGAGGAAACAGAAACGGACCTTTTTGGGGAACAGATGGTGCTCTGTGGAGGTGTTACAGCTCTTATAAAAGCTGGGTTTGAGACTCTTGTGGAGGCAGGCTATCAGCCAGAGGTGGCATACTTTGAATGTTTGCACGAGCTAAAGCTAATAGTAGATTTAATATACCAGTATGGAATAGCAGGCATGAGATACTCCATATCGGACACCGCAAAATACGGAGACCTAACGAGGGGTGAAAGAATATACAAAGTAGTCAAACCCCTGATGAAAGAGGCCCTTGAGGAAATACAAAAGGGAGAGTTTGCAAGGGAGTGGATTTTGGAAAATCAAGCAGGTAGGCCTGTCTTTAACGCCTTGCTTGAGAGGGATAGACACCACCTTATAGAAAAGGTGGGAGAAGAGCTCAGAAAGATGATGCCTTGGATCACAGGAAAGGAGCTAAAATGAACCTAACAAAAAGAAGGGAAGCCCTAAAAAAGCTATATACTCCCATAGGAGTTTTGCTATACAAGCTTCACCTTCCACCTAACTTTATCACCATTCTTTCCGTCATAACGGGTATGCTCTCTGCCTACTTTTTCTGGCACGGCAAACTCTTGACTGCGGTTAGTTTTTTGATGGTTTCTGGCATGCTGGACCTGATGGACGGTGTGGTGGCAAGAATGTCGGACAAAGCTTCCAAGTTTGGGGCAGTCTTTGACTGGATGGCTGACAAGTGGGTGGATGGCTTTGTGCTTGGGACTGTGGGGTATTTCTACGCGGGTCCCTTCACTGCTATAGTGGTTACGACAGCCTCTATGCTTCACTCTTTTGTAAAGCCGGTGGTTTATTCAGAGGTAGGTTACAGTGCAAGAGTAAAGGGTAAAATACAGGATCCTCTGGAAGGTGTGGGCTTTTTTGGAAGACCGGAAACCCATCTTACCTTAATCCTCTTTGCCATACTTGAGAGGTTTGACTTTCCCGTCGGACTTTCCTTTGGCATAAAGCTAATAGCCCTTTTAACTTTGCTGTCCCTCTTTGTGAGAATAGCCTACCTTTACAGACACTTTGGGAGGGTTTACGAAGAATGAGACCTTATGTAATAATCGTCTCTGAAGTTAGTGTGGATGGAAAGCTCACACTCTACAGAGGAGCATCAAGCAAAGAGCTTATGAGTTTGATGGACATGGAAGCCTACAGATACTTGCACGAAATAAGGGCTAAGGTAGATGGGATCATGGTGGGATGTGAAACTGTGCGAACAGATAATCCAAGCCTTACGGTAAGATATGCAGAGGGTAAAAATCCTGTGCGCATTATTCCATGCTCAACCGCCAATGTGCCATTGGACGCCAACATATTCTCAAAGGATGCACCTACTATAATAGTCTCAACCCTTAGAGCACCAAAGGAAAGGATAGACAAGATAAGAGAGCTTGGTGCGGAGGTTTGGATTGTTGGGGAGGACCTTGTGGATTTTGAAAGACTTCTTCCCATGCTTTACGAGAGGGGGATAAAAAGCCTGATGGTAGAAGGAGGCTCTTCCATAAATTGGGAGTTTGTAAAAAGGGGTTTTGTGGATGAAATAAGGCTTATACATCTTCCTGTGATTGTAGGTGGTGAGAACGTGCCCACCTTGGTAGGAGGTGAAGGCTTTAAGAGTCTAAAAAATCTACTCCCTCTTAGGCTCAGAGGCCACTTTAAAAGGGGACACCATCTGATAACGGAGTGGGAGGTAGTTAGATGAGCGAATACTTGGGTATTCTGATATTTTTCTTCGTCGCCTTGGCTGTGGGTTTTGTTTTCACCTTTATAAACAGCATCCTTGGACCAAGGACCAAAGAGAAAATGGAAGACTATCCTTATGAGTGTGGAGTCCCTCTTTACGACCCAGAGGCGAGGGGAACCTTCAAGCAAGGATATTACATTCTTGGATTACTTCTTATTCTCTTTGATATAGAAGTTGCCTTTCTCTTCCCATGGGCAGTAGTCTTTAAACAGATAGGAATCTACGGACTTATAGAGGCTGTTCTGTTTATTGCCATACTGTTTTTAGGCTTTGTCTATGCCTGGAAAAAGGGCGCTCTGAAGTGGCAGATGTAATAAA
>NZ_DAIQAX010000013.1 GCF_036781485.1 Thermocrinis sp. | reverse complement strand
ACCACCACAACAACAATGGATTTGGAGTCCCTACATACCAGATAAAGTGGAATACCTTTTTTACCAGTTAGCTTACTGGAGAAATGAGGTATGGACTAAGCATTTGGCAGGCCGTCCTGGAGGCATAGACGAAGACGTGAGGTTTTACAGTGTTTGGGATTTTATAGAATATACACCAAGGGCTTTTATTATTGGATTGTTCTCCCCTTTCCCAAGTTTTTGGTTTACGAAGGGTTCTACCACAGGTGGAACCATTGCCAGATACATAACTCCTTTTGAAGCTGTTTATCTTTATGTAGCTTGGATACTTTTACCTTTTGCTATTTGGAAGCACAGAGAAAAACCTTGGCTTTGGATTATACTTTTAATCTCCTTTAGTTTTATATGGTTTCACACGATAGCAGAACCTAACGTTGGTCCTATTGTAAGAAAAAGGTATGGATATGTTATGTTTCTTTCTGCTTTAAGTTATAGTGTATTTCTTGCAGAGGTTTTTAAAAGATGGAAAAGATCATAGTTTTTTCTTCCAACACATCCTTTAGCTTATACAACTTTAGACTTCCCTTGATGAAAACATTGAAGGAAAAAGGTTTTAAGGTTATGGCGGTGGCTCCAGAAGATGAGTATTCTGTTAAGTTGGCAAAAGAGGGCTTTGATTTTTATCCAATAAAAAACCTTGACAGGAAAGGGAAGGATCCAATAAGAGACTTAAAGCTTCTTTACGAGTATCTAAGCCTATACAAAAAACTAAAGCCAGACTTGGTAATAAACTTTACCATAAAGCCAAACATCTATAGCTCCATTGCAAGTGGTATTCTGGGCATTTCATCTATAAGTGTGGTTACTGGTTTGGGGTATGTGTTCACAAGTAAAACATGGCTTACAAACTTAGTAAAGTTATTATACAAGATAGCTTTTAGAGTCAATAAAATTGTAGTTTTCCAAAATAAGGATGACTTTGAAGAGCTAAAAGGTTTAACTGATAAAAAGGCACATCTAATAGAAAGCTCTGGCGTGGATACTGGTTACTTTTCTCCCTTTTTTTGCGAAAAAAATAAAAAAGAAAAATTTATCTTCCTTTTTGTTGGAAGGTTTCTAAAGGATAAGGGGCTTTTGGAATTTGTGAAAGCTTTTGAAAGATTAAAGGTTGAAAATCCAAAAGTTGAACTCTATTTAGTCGGTGATGTGGATGAGGGAAATCCTCAATCTATCAAAGGGGAGGAGTTAAAGCGCTGGTTAGATAAGGGTTTAGCTAATTGGGTAGGCTTTCAAAAGGATGTCAGGCACTTTTACTGCCTTGCAGATTGCGTAGTTTTGCCTTCTTATTATAGGGAAGGTGTGCCGAGAGTTTTACTTGAAGCTATGGCAATGGGAAAGCCCATAATCACCACGGATAGTGTTGGATGCAGAGAAGTGTGCGTTGATGGAGTAAACGGCTTTTTGGTTGAGCCAAAGAACTGGGAAAGCCTTTATGAAGCTATGAAAAGGATGGTTGAGCTTGAAGAAGATAAGAGAAAGTCTATGGGAATGAAAGGCAGGCAGATGGTTTTGGAAAGGTATGATGTAAAAATTATAGTGGAAAAATACCTCAAGCTGATTGAGTTGGTTGTTTGATATTTATAAAGTAATCCACTATCATGTTCCTTAATGCTTTTTCGGGTGGCACGAATGCTACTTTTTCTGCAAAATCAAGCCAGTAGAGTCTTTTTATCAAAAGCTCCAACTCTTTTTCTGTAAAGTTTTTTGCATACCTTTTAAAGTTGTTGATCATAAAGGGGTGTTTTACGCCCAGATCCTTCAGTAAAGTTTCTGGGTTCTTATCACTCTTTTTCAAAACAAACAGCTTTAAAGTATAGCTTACCAAGAGCCCTTGGATCTGCAGTGCTGGAACGCCTATTCTGTATAAAGCGGAGAGAAGTGAAAGGGTCTTTTCAAGGTTTTTTGTAAAGAAGGCTTCTAAAAAGTCAAACACATTGCCGTAGGTCTGAGCTAAACAAACTTTTTTAACATCTTCCAGAGTTATGTGCTTATCCGCATATAGAAGTAGCTTTTCTACCTCTCCTCTCAAAAAGGTAAGGTCGTAAGAGGTTATTTCTAAAAGATAGTCAATAGCTTGCTCGTCGATCCTTTTTCCTTCTCTTTCTACTTTTTTTCTTACCAGATCTTTTATCTTATTCCTGTCCAGTTTTTTTGCTTCTAAAAAATCGCCCAGTTCTAAAAGGGTTTTAAATGGTTCTTTCTGAAGACTATTTTTGTCAAGTTTTTCTTCTAAGAGTATAAAAACCGCTTTGGTCTTTATCTTGTTGGCAAGACTTCTGATAAGCTTTGGGTCCTTTAGCTTCTTTATAAACTGTTCTCCTTTTTTGATGAACAAAAATTCTTTTTGTCTTTTCTTCTCAAACAATTCACTCTCTCCAAGGGCGTTTATAAAGTCCTGAAGGTTTATCTCGTTTCCCCACAAAACCTTAACAGGTGTAACTGTGGAAAGCTTATTCATAAAGTCGGAAACTATGTATTCCTCCTCTACCTGCACCAGATTTATGGGTTTTATCTTTTCTAAGCTTAGGTTTTTTTGGTATTCCAAAAGATTCATGTGGGTTTCCAAATGCCTTTTTCTGTAATTATTGCAGTTATGTTCTCCGCAGGGGTGATATCAAAAGCAAGGTGAAGGGCAGGAGAAGCTTCTGGTGCAAACTGGCAGTTTTTGAACCTTTTTACCTCCTCTTCTGAGCGTTCTTCTATGAGTATCTCTTCTCCACTTTCTATGCTGTAGTCTATGGTAGAGCTTGGGGCTACTACGTAAAATGGTATGCGGTGAGCTTTTGCCAAAACTGAAAGGGTATATGTTCCTATCTTGTTTGCTACATCTCCCCCTTTGGTAATCCTGTCCGCACCCACTATCACACAATCCACCAGACCATTTTTCATTAAAAAGCCTGCGGTAGAGTCGGTAATTATCTTGTGGGGTATGCCTTCCTTTAGAAGTTCCCAGGCGGTCAGGCGGGAACCTTGAAGGTAGGGTCTTGTTTCGTCTACCCACACAAAGATGGACTTTCCTGAGTAATGGGCTTGTCTGATAACCCCCAAGGCGGTCCCAAAGCCTGCGGTAGCTAAGGCTCCTGTGTTGCAATGGGTCAAGATCCTTGCGTTCTTAGGTATAAGCTCATTGCCTATCTGTGCCATTCTCACGTTAGCCTGATAGTCCTCTTCTTCTATAGCCTTTGCGGTAGCCTCTAAGTCTTCTCCTCTTTTGTAAGCATCCATCATCCTATCTAAGGCATAAAATAGATTGTAAGCTGTAGGTCTGGTGTTTCTCAGAACTTCATAGACTACTTTCGGATCTTCTCCCTTTTTGACTCCGAGAACAAAGCCGTAAGCGGAAACACAACCTATGGCTGGAGCTCCCCTCACTACCATTTCTTTTATAGCCTGTGCGGTCTGGAGATGGTCCTCTAAGGCTATCCACTCCTCCAAATCAGGTAGTTTTCTCTGATCCAAAAGCCAAAGTTTTTGACCGTCCCACCTAAAAGCTTTTACTTGCATGGTTATTTATGGTGGAGGCGGAGGGAATCGAACCCTCGTCCGAGGACAGCCCAGCTCCTAGGGCTTCTACAGGCTTAGCCAGTGTTTGCCTTTAATGGCTGTTTGCCCACTGGCAAGCAAAACAGCCACGAGGCAGGTTAGCTTTCGGAAGGAGAGCCCTGCCAACCCTTCCTTCCTACACCCCTGTCTCTGAACCCAACCGGTTAGCCAGAGGCACACCAACCGGCGAGCCGCTGCCTTTCCTTAGGCAGCGAGAGCTAGTTCAGCTTTGGGAAGTGTTTTGCTTGGCTGTTAAGGTTGCCACCCTGCCTGCTTCCCTAAGCCTACTATCCCCGTCGAAACCGTTCGCCCCCTTACAACTTATAAATAATATAATCATAGCCAAATTTCTGACAATAGCCTATCTTTTTTTTCTATGCAGTTAAAGCTTAGAATAAGAAGACAGCAGGGAAACAAATCGTGGTACGAGAGCTTTTCTGTGCCCTACGAAGAAGGGATGACCTTTCTGTCTGCCCTGCAAAAGGTAAAGGAAACTCAAGATGAGACGCTTACCTTTAGACATTTTTGTAGGGCTGGCATATGTGGCACCTGTGCCATATACATAAACGGCTTTCCCAAGCTTGCATGTAAAGAGCAAGTTCTACCCTACCTCTTGGACGGGGAGGAGGTTCTGATTGAGCCTTTAAAAAACTTTAAGGTAATCAAAGATCTGGTGGTAGATCACGAAGTTATTCCAAAGAAGATGAAGGAGCTTTCCCTTTGGATTTCAGAAAACAAGAAGAATATAAACATAGACCCGGAGATCAGCAAAAGTATAGAAAGTTCCGCTGATTGCATCCTCTGTGGTGCATGCCACTCTTACTGTCCTCAAGTTTTGGAAGAAGATTACGCCGGCCCATTACTCTTTGCTAAGTTTTACAGATTTTCTTTGGACCCAAGAGAAAGTAAAAAACAACTTAGAAAGCTTCAAGCCCTTTCGGGAAGGCTTTATCATTGCCTTTCCTGCAATAAGTGCAACAACGTCTGTCCAAAGGAAGTAGAACCTGCAACGCTTATAAGAAGGCTAATGCTGATGGATGTGGATAGCACTTAGTATATTCTTAGCGTTTTCCCTTTGCTTCTCTTGGACGGAGGATAGACTTAAAAGTCTTATAGGGGATGCTGTAAGGGAAAGGTTTGGCGATAGCGTAAGAGTTGAAAGGATAAAGATTCTTGATTGGAAGGGTGGGCTGGAGGGAACTCCAAAGGTAGAACTGGATATGGAGTATGGAAGGGCAAGAGCTCTGGCTTATCTTGATTTTGGACAGAAAAGGTTGAGTGCCATATTAGAAGTTTATTGGAAGGCAAAGTTTCTTGTAGCAAAGCAGGATATACCAAAGGGAACAGTATTATCTGAGGAGCTTTTTGCGGAAGAGGAAAGGTGGCTAAGAAGTATTCCCAACGACTTTAGGTTGAACAAAGAAGAGTTGGAAAAGTATCAAACAAGCACTTACATACCAAGAGGCTCCATTCTTAGAAGGTCTATAATCAAGCCCTTGCCCGCAGTCAAAAGAGGTGATGTGGTAAAGCTCATACTCCGCAGTGGAAACTTGGAAATAACAACCTATGGCACAGCCTTAGACGGTGGGGAAGTGGGTAAGACGGTGAGGGTTAAAACCCAAGCTGGAAAGACCATGAGGGGGAAGATAGTAGATACTGGAACTGTGGAGCTCTTTGAATAAGGTTATAATTTTCTTTTTATGAAAGACATCAAAGAATACAATCACTTAGAAGTTGAAAGCAAACACTCCCAAAGGTGGCTATCTTCTGCCATATATCACTGTCCAAAGCCAAATCCAAAGGATAGATTTTCGGTTGTCATTCCACCACCTAATGTAACTGGATCCCTTCACATGGGGCATGCTCTTAACATTACCCTTCAGGACATAGTCTGTAGATGGCAGAGAATGCTTGGCAAAGATGTGGTTTGGGTTCCGGGGTTTGACCATGCGGGCATAGCTACGCAATACGTGGTGGATAAAAAGGTGCAGGAGGAAGGGAAAAACAGGCTTGAAATGGGAAGGGAGGAGTTTTTAAAGAGGGTGTGGGAATGGGTGCCTCAGTCAAGAAACAGCATAAGGGACCAACTTATAAAACTTGGCGCAAGCGTAGATTGGAAAAGAGAAAGATTTACCTTAGATGAAGGCTTTTCAAGGCTTGTTAGATATGCCTTTAAAAGGCTCTACGAGGAAGGTTTAATATACAGGGGGGAGTACATAGTAAATTGGTGTCCTAAGGACCTTACTGCCCTTTCGGACCTGGAGGTAGAGCACGAAGAGGAAGAGGGAAAGCTCTATTACATAAGGTATCCGTTGGAAGGAGAGGAAGGTTTAATAACCGTTGCAACCACAAGACCAGAAACTATGCTTGGAGACACTGCGGTAGCAGTCCATCCAGAAGACGAAAGGTATAAGTCTCTTATAGGTAAAAAAGTTAGACTTCCCTTCGTAAATAGAGTAATACCCATAATAGCGGACGAGAGGGTAAAGCCCGAATTTGGAACAGGAGCAGTAAAAATCACTCCAGCTCACGACCCGCTGGACTTTGAGATAGGCAAAACCCACGGACTTGAGGTGGTGCAGATAATGGATGAGTTTGCAAGGATCAACGAAAATGGGGGAGAGTTTGCAGGGCTTGACAGGTACGAGGCAAGAAAAAGGATAGTGCAAAGATTAGAAGAGCTTGGTCTTCTTGAAAAGGTGGAAAACCACAGACACAGCGTAGGAAAGTGCTACAGATGTAAAACTGTCCTTGAGCCTATGGTATCTGCCCAGTGGTTTGTCAAAGTTTCGGACCCAAGGATAAAGGAAAAGGCAGTGCAGGCAGTGCTTGGATACCTTCAGAAAAAGGAAAAAGAAACTAACCTTCAGATTTTATACACACAAGGGTTAGAGGTCACGCTAAAGGTAGTAAAAGACCAAAAAACAAAGCTCGTGGTTTTGATAGGAGAGGGTATAGAGTTCGTAGTGGGTAAAAAGGATGGGGAGCTATCTTATGTTTACGTTCCAGAAGGTAGGGAGGATCTGCTGCATGCTGCAAAGGAAACTGGAGAAAGTTTAAGGAAAGCCAACCTTATAGTTAAGGCAAATAACGGTGCAGTTCTTTTGAGGGAAGGCTCGGAGGAAAGGCTGGAAGGAAGCCTTCTTTTGATTGCGGACCAAGAGGGACTAAAGGTAGGGGAAAAAACCTTAGAAGAGGGGCAAGTGCTCTTTGAAGCGGTTCAAAAGTCTTTAAAGGTCAAGTGGGAAAAAGATAAAAAGGTTTGGGAAGAGGAAAGAAGGGTGCGTTTTGTGCCAGAAAATTGGAAGAAGATTTACCTGCAGTGGATGGAAAATCTGAGGGACTGGTGCATATCCCGTCAGATATGGTGGGGACATCGCATACCCGTTTGGTATTGCAAAGATTGCGGACACGTAAACGTTTTTACAGACGACGACTTTGACCGAGTTTATGACAAACTTGTTTTCAACCTCCTTGCGGACGGAAAGATAAAGGAAGAATTTACACCGGAGGAGGTAGAAGCGGTTTTAAAGTCTCCATCCTTTGTCCATCCAGAGCTAACCGTGCTTGAATTTTACAAAAAGTTTGTCTTTCACAAATACCACGCTACTGATGTTTCTGCCCATTCCCTTAGGCTCTTCTTCACTCAAGACCTTAATCCTACCGCACTGCTAACGAACAGAAGAAGCAGATATAGGTATAACCCTCAAACGAAGAAGTTTAGGTTCGTGCTTTACTGTAAAAAGTGTGGATCGGAAAATCTTGAGTGGGAAACTGATGTTCTTGATACTTGGTTTTCCTCTGCCCTTTGGCCCTTTGGAGTCTTTGGCTATCCCGAAAACACGGAGGACCTAAAAAGCCTTTATCCAACTAACCTTCTAGTGACGGGCTTTGACATAATCTTCTTTTGGGTCGCCAGAATGATCATGATGGGGATGTTTTTCATGGAGGATATTCCCTTTGAGGATGTTTATATACACGCTTTGGTTAGGGACGAAAGAGGGCAGAAGATGTCAAAAACAAAAGGAAACGTAATAGACCCACTTGATATTATAGAAAAATACGGTGCGGATGCTCTAAGATTTACCTTAGCCATTCTTACCCAGCAGGGAAGGGATGTAAGGCTTTCGGAGAAAAGGTTTGAAGGGTATAAACACTTTGCCAATAAGCTTTGGAACGCAGGAAGGTTTATACTTCTAAACCTGGATGAAGACCTCCTTTCTAAGATGCCCTACATGGCACCGCCAAGGTGGGAAGACCTTTGGATCCTCACACTTTTGAATGAAACCGTTCAAAAGGTGAATAAAGCTCTTGAGGAATACGAGTTTTCTTTAGCCTGTCAGAACCTTTATGAGTTTATCTGGTCAGAGTTTTGCGACTGGTACATAGAGATGAGCAAGCTTAGGCTCTATGCAAAGGCTCAAAGCGAAGAGGAAAAGGACAGGATAGAGAAGGAAAGCATAACTGCTCAAGCCTTTCTTTTGATGGTGTTTGACAGGATCCTAAAGCTTCTTCATCCCTTCATGCCCTTCATAACCGAAGAACTCTACCATCATCTTCCCACCTCAAACAAAGAAAGCCTTTCCCTTGAGAGCTATCCCACCTACAATCCTCAGGAAGTGTATCCGGAAGCAAAAGAGAAGGTAGAAAGGCTAAAGCAGATAATCACTTCCATAAGGTCTCTTAGGAGTGACCTGAGGATAGAGCCTTCTAAAAAGATAAAGCTTTTCTATAGAGCAAACCGATCTTTGGAGTTGGTAAAAGCCTTTGAAGACTACATAAAGGCTCTGGCAAAGGTGGAGGAGCTTGTGGAAGTTTCCGACAGACCCTCCGGCTGTATAGCAGGTTTTTCAAAGGACTTTGAATTCTTCATACCAGTAGAGGGGAACGTGAACGTTCAGGAGCTTTTGCAGTCTTACAGCAAAAAACTAGCAGAGGCGGAAAAGTCCTTAGATACTTTCCAAAGAAGACTGGAAAACCGCCAATTCTTAGAAAGGGCACCAGAAGAAGAGGTGGAAAAAGTAAGACAAGCGGTCCTAGAGTTGTCCCAAGAAAAGGAAAAGATAAAGTCCCTTATAGAGCTTTTGGAAGAGGTGATGTCAGGCTCCCAGATCTCTGATTAGCTTTTCAATTCTTTCCCTCAGCTCGTTCCTTACTTTTCTGAAAAAGGCAAGCTTTTCTTCTTCTGAACCTTCGGCCTTTGCAGGGTCCGGAAGGCTCCAGTGCTCCATCTTTGCACCGGGCACAAAAGGACAATTTTCCGCTGCATCGTCGCAGAGGGTTATAACCAAGTCAAGCTCTCCGTAAGGTATGTCCTGTAAGGACTTAGTGTGTTGAGAAGAAATATCTATACCTATCTCAGCCATAACTTTTATTGCTAAAGGATTTACAGAGGAAGCGGGATTGGAACCTGCAGAGTAAATTTCTAAAGCCTTGTTGTATAGCTTAGCAAAATGTTTGGCAAAGCCTTCCGCCATCTGACTTCTGGCAGAATTTCCTGTGCATACAAAGCCTATTTTCATCTTAGCCTATTATAATACCACAAGATAAACTGTGCATAGAGCGAGCAAGGTGGCAAGTAATATGGGCAAGGTAAGAACAAAACCCACCTTTAAGTAGTATCCCCAGGATATGCTTATTCCTTTGTTTTCCAGCACATGAAGCCAAAGGAGGGTTGCAAGGGAGCCAATGGGAGTGAGTTTAGGTCCTATGTTTGTTCCCACTAAGTTTGCCAGTGCCAAAAACTGTGTGATCTTGTCCGGTAGGTTTGCACTGTCTATGGAGAGGTTCATTAACATTACAGTAGGAAGGTTGTTCATCGTAGCAGAAAGGACAGTGGATAGAACTCCTGTAATAAGTATAGCTTGCACATCGCCAAGTTGGTAGAACTCTCTTATGAGGTGCACCAAAAGACGAGTAAAGCCCACGTTGTTTAAAGAATAGACTACCACATACATACCGATTGAGAAGAAAACAATGTTCCACGGAGTGAGACGGGCTGTCTCTTCTATGGAAACTATGCGGTTTTTTAGGCTTGAAAAGGCAAGTGCAAGGGCACATAGACCCAAGATTACAGAAAAGGGAACGTAAACCTTTAAAAGCTCAAAAAGCAAAAAGCTAAGACCCATAAGAAGGATAACGAACCACCCAATGCGGAACACAAAACCATCCCTTATGGCATACTTGGCGGGTAAAGACTCTAAAACTTCCCGCTCGTACTTTCTGAGTAGGTCCTTTCTGTAGAACAAAAACAGCACCATTATGCTTGAGGCAACAGATACTAAGTTTGGGAAAAACATCAAAAGCGCATAGCTCCAAAAGTCTATACCAAAGAAGTGGGCGGTTATTATGTTGGTCAGGTTTGAAATAACAAGGGGCAGGCTTGAAGTATCTGCCACAAAACCACTGCCCATTATGTAGGGAAGCATGTATTTTTTTGAAAGGTTAAGGTACTTGATCTTTGAGTAGATGATGGGAGTAAGCATCAGAGATGCTCCATCGTTGGCAAAGATGGCTGATATGAAAGCGCCCAATAGCATCAAAAATACAAAAAGAAGAACACCGTTTCCTTTGGCATAGCCAATTGCCTTTAGGGCCATCCACTCAAACATCCCAGCCTTATCAAGGACTATGGAGATGAATATCAGAAAGACAAAAGCTAAAGTAGCGTCCCAGACGATGGATGTTATGCGCAGAACATCTTCAAAAGATACAAGACCAAAAAGTATGCAAAGAGAAGCGCCAATCCACGCAGACCAACCTATGCCAAGCCCCTTGGGTTTGAAGATGACCAAAAGGAGAGTCAACAAAAAGACAGAGGCTGCAAGCACTTTTTCCATAAGCAGCTAAAAAACGCATAAATTATAACATCGTATGGTCAGGTTAAAGGAAGAGGTCTATAGGCTTGAAACTTCTCTAAAGCCTGCGGGAGACCAGCCAAAGGCTATTGAGGAGCTTCTTGAAGGGCTAAGGCAGGGCGTAAAAGAGCAGGTGCTTTTGGGAGCTACTGGCACAGGAAAGACCTTTACCATAGCAAACGTAATTGCCAAGTACGGAAAGCCCACCCTTATAATAGCCCACAACAAAATCCTTGCAGCCCAGCTTTACAGAGAGTTGAAAGAGCTCTTTCCAAACAACGCAGTGGAGTACTTTATATCTTACTACGATTACTACCAACCGGAGGCTTACATACCTGAAAAAGACCTTTACATAGAAAAGGACGCATCCATAAACGAAATCTTGGAAAGATACAGACACTCCGCCACCATATCGGTTTTGGAAAGAAGGGATGTGATAGTTGTAGCTTCTGTTTCGTGCATATACGGTCTTGGTTCTCCCAGCGCATACTATTCTTTGAGAATACCCTTAGAGGTTGGTAAAAGAATCAGTCAGACAAAGCTTGCAAGAATGCTTGTAGAGATTGGCTACGAAAGGAACGACTATTCTATAAAGAGGGCTACCTTTTCCATAAAAGGTGGAGCTTTGGAGATCATACCTTCGGACTTAGAAGACCAGATAGTGAGGGTGGAGTTTTGGGACGACGAAATAGAAAGCATAACCCTCATAGATGCCTTTAACAGACACAAGATAAAGGGCCTTCAAAAGGTTGTTCTCTTTCCAGCATCCCACTACATAGCCCCAAAGGACACCATAGAGTCAGCCCTTGAGCAGATTGAGAGGGACCTGCACGAAAGAGTAAAGTGGTTTAAATCTCAAGGAAAAGAAGTAGAAGCCCAAAGACTTTATCAAAGAACCATGCACGACATTGAAATGATAAGGGAGCTTGGGCATTGCAAGGGCATAGAAAACTACTCAAGATACTTTGAAGGGAGAGCGCCGGGAGAGCCTCCCTATACCCTACTTGACTACTTTCCGGAAGACTTTTTGATAATAATAGACGAGTCCCATGTGACGATTCCTCAAATAAGGGCAATGTATAACGGAGACAGATCAAGGAAGGAAAAGTTAGTAGAATACGGCTGGAGACTTCCCTCTGCCCTGGACAACAGACCTTTGAAGTTTGAAGAGTTTTTGGAACGGATAAACCAAGTTATATACGTCTCTGCCACTCCTGGAGAGTGGGAGCTGGAAAGGAGTGCGGGAGTGGTGGTGGAACAGATAGTAAGACCTACGGGACTTTTGGACCCAGAGGTGGAGGTGCGTCCCACAAAGGGACAGCTGGAGAACTTGGTAAAGGAGATCCAAGAAAGGAAAAGAAGAAAAGAAAGAGCTTTGGTGCTTACCACTACCAAAAGGCTTGCGGAAGAAATCTCTGAATACCTTCACGAGAGAGACATAAAGGCAAAGTACATGCACTCAGACTTGGACGCCATAGAAAGGGCAAAGATAGTCAAAGAATTAAGGGAAGGAAGCATTGACGTTGTGGTTGGTGTAAACCTTCTCAGGGAAGGGCTTGACCTTCCCGAAGTTTCTCTTGTAGCCATATTGGATGCGGACAAGGAAGGTTTTTTAAGAAGTTACGCTTCTTTGATTCAGATGATCGGAAGGGCTGCAAGGAACATAAACGGAAAGGCTATACTTTACGCAGACCGCATAACCCCATCCATGCAAAGGGCTATTGAAGAAACAAACAGAAGGAGAGAGATCCAGGAAAAATACAACAAGGAGCATGGTATAATTCCAAAAAGCATAATAAAGCCCGTCAAAGAGCTTTTAGCAATAGAAGAACTTGACTATGTAAAACTGCCCTTGAGACTTCCAAAGGATGTAAAAACTGAAGAGGACTTGGTGGAAAAGATAAACAAACTGGAAAAGGAAATGTGGGAGTGCGCCAAGAGGTGGGAGTTTGAAAAGGCAGCAAAGCTCAGAGACGAGATCAAAAAACTCAGAGAGCTTTTGAACTTAGTATGACAAAGGGAGTTATTCTTCTTGCAGGAGGAGAAGGCAAAAGGCTTGGGTTTAAAAAGCAATACCTGAAGCTAAAAGAAAAGCCCCTTTACATGCACTCTTTGGAGAAAGTGATAGATCTTTTTGATAAGGTAATTCTCGTCCTTCCAGAGGAGGATATGGAAAAAGTAAAGGTTCCTGGTAAAGTTAAAAAGGTCTGCGGTGGGAAAGAAAGGCAGGATTCGGTGTTTGAAGGGCTTTTGAGTGCAGAGACAGACATAGTGGTCATACACGACTGTGCTCGTCCCTTTGCAAGCAAAGAGCTGTTTTTGAAAGTTTCAGACCTTGGCCAGTTTGAAGGTAAAATATGCGCCATTCCTGTCAGAGATACTCTAAAGCAGGTTTCGGAAGGTATAGTGATCAAAACGGTGGATAGAACCAACCTTTGGCACTCCCAAACGCCCCAAGGATTTTTGAGAAAAGTCCTTTTAGAATGCCACCTTAGAGCAAGGGCAGAGGGCTTTCACTCTACCGACGATGCCATGCTGTTGGAAAGATACGGCTATAAGGTAGGTGTAGTAATGGGAGAGATAACAAACATAAAAATAACCTATCCAGAGGATCTGGCGCTGGCAAGATTTTTAGAAGCTTTACTTTGAGCGTTTGCTAAAAAACCACCAAATTATCCCTGTGAATAGCCTCCTCTTTGTTTGTTTTTAAAATTCTCTTAACCTCCTCTCCTTTCTTCCCCAAAACCTTTTTTAATTCTTCGGAAGAGAAGTTTGTTTTTCCCTTTCCTGCGAGCAAGCTATCCTGCGTGTAAAGAACTACCACCTGCCCCCTGTGAAAACTGCCCTCTACCTTTTTTATGCCTGCAGGAAGAAGGCTTTTTCCGTCCTTTAGTGCTCTGTATGCCCCCTCGTCTATGTATATCACCCCCTTTGGCTCTTCCATCATAGCCAGCACCCTTTTACTTTGCTTTATGGGCTTTGAAGGTTTAAAGAAGGTTCCCATAGTTTTTCCTTCTTTTATATTTTCCAATGAATCCTCCTTTCCAGTTATGACCACGGGAATACCTAAGCTAACTGCAATCTTCGTGGCGGTGAGTTTGCTCAGCATTCCACCTGTGCCATAGGTAGAATTAACACCCTTTACCCACTTGAAAGCAGAATCTACATCCTCCACAACTGGCACTACTCTATCCTCTTCGTCCCTCAACCCTCCAGCCGTGGATAGGATCACCAGCATGTCTGCCTGTAGCATAAAAGCGGTATGCACCGCCAAAAAGTCGTTGTCCCCAAAAAGTAGCTCTTCTACCGCTACGGTGTCGTTCTCGTTTATTATGGGTACCGCACCCATTTCAAGAAGCTTCTCTAAGGCATTCTTTGCGTTGTCAAACTTAGTTTTTTCTCTAAACACGTCAGAGGTCAAAAGCACCTGAGCAGGCACCAACTTATAGTTTGAAAAGACCATGTCGTAAAGATGCATAAGATAAGCTTGGCCTATGCCTGCAATTGCCTGTTTTTCCACCAAGCTTTTTGGCCTTTCTTGCAAGTTTAGCTTTTTTAGACCACAAAGGACCGCACCAGAGGACACCAACACCACTTGATCTCCCAA
This sequence comes from Thermocrinis sp., assembly GCF_036781485.1. NCBI lineage: Bacteria > Pseudomonadati > Aquificota > Aquificia > Aquificales > Aquificaceae > Thermocrinis > Thermocrinis sp. The sequence goes on along the minus strand of NZ_DAIQAX010000013.1, from coordinate 23,791 downwards.
AGCTTTTAAAGTCTTTATTTCCCTGCCCAACTTAGCTATAAGGTTTAGGTCTATGTCCCCCTCCTGCGTTTGTATTAGGTTAGAGCCTACTTTAACCACCAGCCTCATTTTTTATAGTCTTTGTCATCCTTATCCAGTAGTTGAACCTGTCCTTTTCTACAAAGCCCTGTTTTTTGTAAAACTCTATAGCCCATGCATTTTCATCTCCTACCCAAAGCTCTACGGTATCTAAGCCTCTTTCTTTGAAGTATTGGATAGCTCTTTCCAAAAGCTTTTTTCCTATACCTAAACCTCTGTATTCTGGCAACACCACCAACTCGTGTATGGCACCCACCACCTTACCTTCCCTCTTACTAAACCAGTTTCCATCGCTTGCTATGAAACCTACCTTTTTACCGTCCAAAACAGCCACAAATATGCCCGCTATGTCCCTTCTGAACAGCCAGTTAAGATAAGCTAAAACATCCTCTGGATGGGTGTAAGCATACTCTTCTAAACCCTTGTAGCCTTCCAAATACATCTTAGCTAATTCTTCTATGTCTTCAGTGCCTGCCTTTTCTATGTTTATCATAACTTTTAGAAGACTCTTTTTATCTTAGTACCACTGGGAAGATCTATTTTAAACAGATTGCTTGAGGCAGTGAAGTTTGTATTAACATCTAAAAGCTCTATCTCTGTAGTAGTTCCGTCCTTTTCTTCAACTCTTATAACCCTTGGTATTCCATCTTGATCCATCCTTACCAAAACCCTATGGAAAAAATCATCTTTGGTTTTTGGCTTTAATACCAAAAAACGCTTTCCCTCCTTTTCTATTTCTCCCACAAGGTCAAACACCTCACTTAGTGGCCTAGAGACTAAAAGGAGTGATTCAATCACAGCCGATTGGTTTCTGTCTATGCTGTCTATTATGGCGCTTTTTTCCGAAGGGGAGTATAGGACTATTTCCCTACCATCGGATACTATGATGGTCTTTTCTGGCTGTTCGTACTCAAGTCTAAACTTTCCCCCTTTTTGAGCGTAGAAAAATCCCTTAGAAATGTCCTGCTTTGAATACCAAGGATACCTAACCCTTTGGATGAAGGAAGCTTTTAAAACTCTTATCTCCTGAAGTTTCTTTTCTAACATCTCAAAACTCTGAGCAAAGGCTAAAAGAGGAATGGTAAGCAAAAGCAAAAGCTTCATGGTTTAATATTTTAATGTGAAGATTCTCAAAGCTAAAGAAATGGTCCTCGCAGACAAAGAGACAATAGAGGGGCTGGGCATACCCTCTTTGGTGCTTATGGAAAACGCAGCCTTGAGCGTGGCAAGAGTTATAAGAGAAAGATACCCAAAAGGTTCTAAAGTTCTGGTTCTTGTAGGTAAGGGAAACAACGGGGGGGACGGCTTAGCTTGCGCCAGACACCTTCTCCTTTGGGGCTATAAAGTGGATGTTTTCCTTGTTTTTGGACAGGTAAAAGGGGATGCGGAGCTTCAACTAAGGATTCTAAAAAGCTTAGGTTTAGAGCCTTTAAAGGAGCTTCAGCCCTTGGAAGATTACCATCTTATAGTGGATGCTATTTTTGGAACGGGCTTTGAACCTCCCGTAGAAGGACCAGCAAGACCTGTAATAGAAGCTTTAGAGAGAACAAAAACGCCCGTGCTTTCTGTAGATATACCTTCTGGGCTTTCTGCAGACAGCGGAAGAGTTTATACTCCAAGCGTTAAGGCGAGCATTACCCTTACCTTTCAGTTTCCAAAGGTTTGCCATCTTCTGCATCCTGCTTCAAAAAGGTGTGGGGAGCTATACGTGGCTCACATTGGTATTCCAGAGACCTTTGTGGAGCATGTAAAAAGGGAAGTAATTTTAAGGGTTGAGCCACCAAAGAGGGAGGTGGATATTCACAAAGGCAAAGCTGGACACGTGCTTTTGGTAGGCTCAAGCGTAGGCAAAACTGGGGCGATTATAATGAGCGCAAAGGCAAGCACGAGGGCTGGAGCAGGCTTGGTTAGCGTAGGCGTTCCAGAGGGTCTAAACCAAATATTTGAGACTTCCCTTATGGAGGAGATGAGTATTCCCTTACCAGGGAAGGAGTTCCTATCTCCTAAGGCTTGTGACCTTATACTTGCAGATCAGGACAGGTTCAGCGCGCTGGGAATTGGTATGGGCATGGGAAGGTATAAAGAAGGGCAGGAGTTTATAGTGGAGCTCCTAAAAAACTGGAAAAAGCCCCTTCTTTTGGATGCGGACGGCATAAACAACCTTGCGGACAGTGGAAAGGTTGAAGTTCTAAAGCAAAGGGAAGCTCCTACCGTACTCACACCCCATGTGGGAGAGTTTGAAAGGCTATCCGGTATCAAAAAGGAGGACATAATCTACAACCTTATGGACACCGCTTTGGATTTTGCGGTAAATTACAACTGCTATGTGGTTTTAAAGTCTTCAAGAACTGCCATAGCCTGTCCAGAAGGGAAGGTCTTTCTTTCCACCAGGGGCACACCCGCCATGGCAAAGGGGGGTGTAGGAGACGTGCTTTCTGGCATTTTGGCAGCTCTTTTGGGAAGAGGTTTTGAGGTTAGCTATGCCCTAAGGCTTGGAGTTTTTCTCCACGGTTTGGCTGGGGAAATAGCTGAAAAGTACAGGCACAGAGAGAGCGTTAGAGCTCTTGACTTGGTGGAATACTTACCGGAAGCCTACAGAATGCTGGAAAATGGTTCCTATAGTCTTCCTTTTGTTTATATTCATTAGTTCCTGCGTTCAGATAGAGATAAGGGAAAAAAGACCCACTGCTCCAAGATACACGCCTAAACCTCAGGAAGCTCCAGAGCCAAAGGAGCCACCAAAGGATCTTCCAAAAGAGAAGCCTGTAGTGGCTCCAATGCCAGTAAAGGGCACACCCTTAAAATCTGGAAGGGGATATTTCATAAATACCTCTTGCAATGAGTTCTTTAGGGCCTTAGAAAATGGGAAGGTTCTTTATGCAGAAGATGATCTAAAGGGCTATGGTCTTGTGGTTATGGTAGAGCAGGAAAATGGGTACATATCTGTGTATACAAGAGCGGGTAGTCTTTTTGTGAAAAAAGGGGAAAGAGTTAAAAAGTCTCAGGTTTTGGGAAAGGTTGGAAAACATAAAGAGAACTGCGGCATAGGTTTTGAGCTAAGGCTTCAGGATGGATCGCCCATAAGCTTTGAGTTTTCAAGATAATTTTCCTTAACAAACTTTATTGCCTCTTCTTTGGTTTTTACCAAGCCTTCCCACTGAGCTCTTTCTAAGGCTTTTTTAATTTCTCCTACCTTTGGCCCTGGGCCTATGTTAAGAAGTTGCATAATTTCATCTCCAGACAGCAAAGGTTTGGTAGGTATGCTTGTAAGGATCTTGCTTCTATACTCTGTCAGCTCATGGATTGTTTTTAAAAGCCAGCTTATTTGCTCTGGGTCGTCTCCACTTCCAAGGGCATCTGCAATTGCATGCAAGAAAAGCCACGGGGCTACATCTTGACAGTCTTTCCAGAATTTAGCCTTTCCTCTATCTGTAAGCTCTCCTTTTCTTAGAGATTCTCTCAGGTAAAAGGGTCTTAGGTGGTGTTCTACGATTGAGCATACAAACTTGATAGCATCCTCTCCAAGCTTTAGTTTATTTCCTATATCCTTTGCTATTTGGGCACCAAGCTTGTCGTGGTTGTAAAAGGTCACCTTTCCTTCTCTTATCTCAAAGGTGTGGGGTTTGGCTATGTCATGAAGCAGGGCGGATATTTTCAAAAGCTCCAGGTCCGAAAACTCACCTAAAAATTCTTTCTTTCCTAAGCTTTGCAAGAGTTCTTTAGCCAAATACCTTTCTCTTTCTTCTACCACCTGGTCTACAAACTCCATAACCTTTAGCATATGTTCCTTGAGCGAATACTTGTGATGGTTTCCTTGATTTTCTATTTCTTTCCATCTTTCTATCTCTGGTATTATCTGCTGAAGCACGTTGTATTCATAGAGCATTCTTATTATCTTTCCACTGTTTTTGTTTCTAAAGACCTTCAAAAGCTCTAAGGTTACCCTTTCTATAGGCGCACGCTTTATTAGGTGAGCTTTCTTCTTTACAAACTCCAGGAAGTCTCCAGAAAGCTCTAAATCCTTTTCCACGCTCAGCCTAAAACCACGGAGGATCCTAACTGGGTCTTCTTCTAAGTTCTTTAAAGACACGGGCCTTAGAATGCCACTTTCTAAGTCTTCCATGCCGTGGGCTGGGTCGTAGATTATGGTTTGCTTTGCACCTATACTTAGCACGTCATCTATGCTTACAGCCATGGCGTTAGCGGTAAAATCCCGAGAAAGCAGGTCTTCTATCAAAGCTCTTTCTATGTCCTTTCCCTTTATTTGAGCAAAGTCAAAGCGGTATTTATACGGTGGGATTTTTAGTATTACAGTAGCTATGGTAGGTCTTCTGAGAAGTCCCTTCTTTTCAAATTCAAAATAAGAGCCTCCTACAAGCTTTGCAAAACGCTTGCCAACATCAAGAGGATCACAAGTCAAAAGTATATCCACGTCTATTTTGTAACCTACTGGTTCTCCAAGGATACGATCTCTGACCCAGCCACCGACTATAAAACAGTAGCAATCCTTTGGCAAGACCTTTGCAATATCATCAAGGTAAGATAGGTAAAAGTTTAGACCATGGGCGGTGTGCTTTGCTCCCTTCTGAAATAGAAGACTTTCCATAGAATTAGAAAATATATTTTTAGCCCCCGAAAGGGGGCACTAGAGTTAGTAAAGAACTCTTACGTTTTTAGCTCTGGGACCTTTGGCGTCTTGCTCAATTTCAAACTCTACCTTTTGACCCTCCTGGAGGGTTTTAAAACCTCTTTGCTGTATAGCGGAAAAATGTACAAATACATCCCCTTGATTGTCATCACGGGTTATAAAGCCATAACCCTTATCCTTGCTAAACCACTTTACTGTGCCTCTTAACTTCATGGTGCTACAAACCTCCTTAAAAACTTTACTAGAGCGGAACTACAGAAGGTTAGGCGCCCTCCCTTCTATAGAACAACTCTCTTTAAAATTATATTCCAAATTTTAGAAATTGCAAATTTATTTAGTTCGGATAAATTAACCTTTTAGGAGTAACACCTTGCTAGAGCTAAACATAAATGGAAGGACTTACAGGCTAAAGGTAAATAAAGAAAATACTCTGCTTTGGGTTTTGAGGGAAAACCTTGGGCTAACTGGCGCAAAGTATGGATGTGGTAAGGGTATATGCGGTGCATGCACCGTACTCTTGGACGGCAATCCTATTAGGTCCTGCATTACAAAAGTAGGCTCTGTTTTAGGAAAGAGAATAACCACTATAGAAGGCATACCGTCGGACCATCCCATTAAAAGGGCTTGGGTGGAGCTAAACGTTCCACAGTGTGGATACTGCCAACCTGGGCAGATAGTGGAGGCTTACGCTCTTTTAAGCAAAAATCCGAAGGCAAGCAGGCAGGAGATAGTGTCTGTAATGTCATCCCATCTTTGCAGGTGCGGAACATACGCGCGCATAATCAGAGCGATTGAAAGAGCTCAAAGGCTAATGGGAGTGAAAGCATGATCAGCAGAAGGGAGCTTTTGGCTTTAAGCGGGATGAGTCTCGGCATTTTCTTAACGCCTAAGGGCTTTTCTGTAGGAAAGATATTTGAAAACAACAACCTAAAGCCTGCGCTTTGGGCAAGTATAACCAGGGACAACTATCTGATCCTATTGGTTAATAAATCGGAAATGGGACAGGGTGTTTATACGGGCTTGGCCATGCTGGTGGCAGAGGAGCTGGACTTTCCTTGGGACAGGGTTAGGGTCCGGTCTGCTCCCGCTGGTGATGCTTACAAAGATCAAAAGATGGGAACTCAACTTACAGGTGGAAGCACGAGCATAAGGCACATGCACGAATTTTTGAGAGTTCTGGGTGCTTCCATGAAAGAGATGCTAATTCAAAGCGCTATGGACGAGTTTAGGCTAAGAAGGGAGCAGGTAAAAGCTCAGGGTGGATACGTAAGGTTTGACGGAAGGGCTGTGCCTTACGGAGAGCTTTGGGAAAAGGCGGTTAGACTTCCTGTCCCAACAAAACCAAAGCTCAAAGAGCCTTCGGAGTTTATATACCTTGGGAAAAACCTGCCGCGCGTAGATGCTCAAGAAAAGGTAGATGGCAAAGCTATTTTTGGCATGGACGTAAGAATGGACGGTATGGTCTATGCGATGGTAGAGCGTGCTCCCTTTGGCTCTAAGCCACTTTCTTTTGATGCAAGTGAGGCTAAAAAGGTTGATGGTATTCTGGACGTTTTTCCGATTTCCACGGGCATTGCCCTTTGTGGTGCTTCGGTGGATACTCTTTTAGAAGCCAGGAGAAAACTAAGGGTCTCTTGGAGCAAAAGCTCCATAGAAGGTCTGGACGACAGTAACCTTGAGAAGCTGTTCTTTGAAGCACTAAGAAGGGATGGTAGGGTGGTTGAAAGGAGAGGAAACATCAACGAAGAGTGGCAAAGAGCTACAAAGAAACTGTCCACCACTTACCTTTTGCCCTACCTATACCATGCTACGCTGGAACCTATGTGCTGTGTGGCAGACGTAAAGAAAGACTCCTGCAAGGTGTTTGCTCCCATCCAAGCCCAAACTCAAGCTCTGAAGGTAGTAAAGGATATTACAGGACTTGCAGAAGATCGTATAGAAATAATCACCACTTACTTGGGGGGAGGATTTGGAAGGAAGGCCCACGTGGGCTTTGTGGCAGAAGCAGTGGAGATATCAAAAAAAACAGGAAAACCAGTTAAGCTCATATACACCCGCGAGGATGACGTGCTTTCTGGATACTACAGACCTATGAGCGCAGCTCTCGTTAGAGGAACATTGGACGAAAGGGGTAGGGTATCTTCCCTTTACTTTAAAGTAGCTGTCTCTTCTGGTATTGATTGGGCTTCTACCCAAGGATTGGAAGACATGCCCTATCAGGTGCCCAGTCTTTATGTAGAAACCATAAGTGTAAACCTTCCCATACCAGTTTGGTTCTGGAGGTCTGTAGGCCACAGCCATAATGCGTTCATCTTGGAAACCTTTCTGGACAGACTGGCAAAGCTGGGAAACAGGGACCCGCTGGATCTGAGGCTTGAGCTTCTCAAAAACAATCCAAGAGCAAGAAAAGTGCTTGAGATAACCGCTGAAAAGATAGGCTGGGGCAAAAGGCAAAACGTAGGTTTGGCTTATCACTTTTCCTTTGGAAGTCATGTGGCCCAAGGTGTGGAAGTTATTTTTGAGAAAGGAGAAGTCAAAGTTGTTAAAGTCGTCTGCACGGTGGATATAGGTCCAACGGTGATCCATCCAGACCTTGTGGTTTCTCAAATGGAGAGTGGTATAATCATGGGGCTAAGTACGTTCCTTGGAGAAAGGGTCAGTTTTTCTAACGGCAAACCAACCACTCTAAACTTTGACAGTTATCCCATCCTTACTATGGACAAAGTGCCAGAGATAGAGGTCTACATAGTCAAAGGTGAAGGAAAGATGGGAGGTGTGGGCGAGCCAGGAGTGCCACCTATAGCTCCTGCAGTAGCCAACGCTCTCCTTTGGGGCTATGAATTGGAAATAAACAGGCTTCCCATGTCGCTTTATAAATAGAATTTATCAATTCATAACCACTTCTTAATTGCTTTCTTAATTCCCTTGATTAAAATCTGCAAATCATACCAAAGGGAGGTGTTATTATGAAGAAAAAGGCCCTTTTAGTGGTGGCCCTTTTAGGATTTTCTGGCTCATCCCTTGCTACCAACGGGGACAACCTTATAGGCGTCTCTCCCGCCTCAAGAGGTATGGGTGGTATAGGTGTGGGTATGCCCGTAGGTCCCACCGATACCATCTTTAGAAACCCAGCATGGATGAGCTATTACAAAGGCTTTAACCTAAGCTTTGGCGGAATTTTATTTATACCAAAGGTAAAGGCAAAGTTTAATGTCACGTCAGCCACCAGCGAAGCGGACTTTTTCGTAGTTCCAGAGGTTGGGATAGTTCATAAAATAAACGACAAGCTACATTTTGGAATAGGAGCCTTTGGTGTTTCTGGTATGGGTGTGGATTATAGAAACAAAGACCCACTCCTTGCTAACATGCACACCACCTTTCAGTTCATGAGAGTGATCCCAGCCCTCTCTTACAAAATAAACGACGCTATATCTGTATCTGGTGCACTGCATCTGGCTTATGGATCCTTGGATATGGGAGCTATTATGTGCCGCCAAGGCGGCCAAGTTTGTTGGAACGCGGGAGGTGGCCAATCTCAAACCTACGGCATAGGTGCTCAGATAGGCTTAGCTTATAACATGGGAGATTTTGTTTATGCAGGTTTAACCTACCAAAGTCCAGTGGCTATGACCTATAAAAGGGTTTTTGATAGTAACGGGGATAACACCTTTGAAGACTTAAAACTCACTCAACCCCAAGAGCTTGCCTTTGGTTTGGGTGTAAAACCTATGGAAAACTTTAAGGTAGGTATGGACATAAGATGGATAAACTGGGGAGATGCAAAGGGATACAAACACTTTCAGTGGAAGGATCAGTGGGTCATAGGTTTAGGTGGTGAGTTTAAACCAATCCAAAACCTTGCCCTCAGGGCTGGTTATAATTACGGAAAGTCTCCTATAAGAGGTGGGGCTAAAAATCCACAGAACAGCAACAATATACCCAACTTAGCCGAACCTTTCAGTGATTTTTATATAGCCTTCTTCAACCTTGTGGGCTTTCCGGCCATTACAGAACATCACATCACCCTTGGCCTTGGTTACGAGTTTACAAAGAACTTCAGCGTAGACCTTGCGTACAAGCATGCCTTTAATAAGAAGGTGAGGGCTACGGATAACGCGGGCCAAGGTTTTGAAGTCGAGGCCCAAAACTCCCAAAACGCCATATCTATTGGTTTGAACTGGAAGTTCTAAACCATACCTGCCCCCACTTGGGGGCATATATTTAACCTCTATGCCAAATCTCAAGCAAGACCTAAAGCAGCTTTACGAGAGAGATTTTCTTCTTTGGGTGGAGGAGAACTTAAGGCTTATCAAAGAAAAAAACTACGAGGAAGTAGATTGGGGAAATCTTCTTGAAGAAATAGAAGATATGGGAAGAAGACACTTGGATAGCGCGGTAAGCTACATGGCTGTAATAATGGAACACCTTTATAAGCTAGAACAATTCAAAGCTGACGAAAAAATGGGGAAAGGTTGGGTAAAAAGCGTGTTGAACTCAAGAGATAGGTTAGAGCTTATGTTAAAGAGAGAGCCTTCACTCAGAAGGAAGTTAGAGGAAAATCTTAGTTGGGCTTGGGAAGAAGCTTTGTTGAACCTTGTGGCATGGTTCAGAGACAATGAAGATTTGGCAGAGAAGTTTTTTGGAAAACTACCATCAAAAGAAGACTTTCCTTCCGAGTGCCCGTATAGCTTTGAGGACGTGCTAAGCTACGAACCTTGGGGAAGGTCCAATGATTAAGCAGGATCTAAAACAACTTTATGAGAAGGACTTTATTTTGTGGATTGAAGAGAACCTAAGGCTTATCAAAGAAGGAAACTACGAAGAAGTGGATTGGGAGAATTTGCTTGAGGAGATAGAGGATATGGGAAGGAGGCACTTAGAGAGTGCTGTAAGCTACGCTGCAGTCGTACTGGAGCACCTTTACAAGCTTGAACACTTCAAAGTTGATGAAAAAACGGGAAAGGGCTGGATTAAAAGCATCCTAAATGCAAGGGATGAGTTGGAGCTTCTTTTTGAGAATATGCCTTCGGTAAAGGGAAAAGTGGAAACAAAGATAGACCAAGCTTGGAAAGTAGCGGTGAAAAATTTAATAAAGTGGTTCAGAGACAACGAAGAGTTGGCAGAGAAGTTTTTCGGAAAATTACCATCAAAAGAAAACTTTCCTTTGGAGTGTCCATACAGCTTTGAAGATTTGCTAAGCTACGAACCTTGGAAGCACTCCTTATAATATCTTTTTCATGGACTACAAAGATACTTTGAACCTTCCAAGAACAGACTTTCCTATGAAAGCGGACCTTCCCAAAAGGGAGCCTGAGATCCTAAGAAAGTGGGAAGGTCTTTACAAAAAAGTGCAGGAGCTAAGAAAGAGTGCAGAGCTTTTTGTTCTTCACGATGGACCACCCTATGCCAACGGACACATACACATAGGACACGCTTTAAACAAAATCCTGAAGGATGTAATAGTAAAATACAAGCTTTTAAGAGGCTACAGAGTGGATTATGTGCCGGGGTGGGACTGCCACGGCCTTCCTATAGAACAACAGGTAGAGAAAGAGCTAAAGAGCAAAAAGCTAAGAAAGGAAGATATGTCAAAGGTAGAGTTCAGAAGGCTTTGCAGGGATTATGCCCAAAGGTTTGTTCAGGTGCAAAGGGAGGAGTTTATAAGGCTTGGAGTGCTGGGAGATTGGGACAATGCCTACCTTACCATGGATCCAAAGTACCAGGCGCAGGAGATAAGGGAGCTCGGAAGGATATTTGAAAGGGGATTGGTCGTCAGGAGCAAAAAGCCAGTTTATTGGTGTATTTACGATAAAACTGCGGAAGCAGAGGCAGAAGTAGAGTATCACGAAAAGGAAAGCCCAAGCATATACGTAAAATTCCCGCTCAAAGACTTTGAAAAAACCTATCTTCTCATCTGGACTACCACTCCCTGGACCTTGCCCGCAAACTTGGGTGTTATGGTAGGTGAAGAGTTTGAGTATGTGTTTTTCAAAAGTGGAGATGAAACTTACATACTTGCAAAAGCACTGCTTGAAGAAATAAAGAAAAAGATAAAGTTAGAAGGAGAAGTTGTAAAGCAAGTTTTAGGTAAAGAATTGGTAGGTTTGGAGTATTACACGCCTTATGGGGGAAAGGTGGGAAAGGTTTATCCGTCTGAATTTGTAGAGCTTTCCACAGGCACCGGACTTGTGCATATGGCACCTGGACACGGTAGAGAGGACTACATAGTAGGTCTTAGATACGGACTTGAGCCCTATGCTCCGGTGGATGACGAAGGAAGATTTACAGAAGAGGTGGAAGAGTTTTTAAGGGGGTTGAGGGTTTTTGAAGCAAACCCACTGATAGTGGAAGATCTAAGGTCAAGGGGCTTGCTCCTTCATCAGGAAACCTACAGGCACTCTTATCCTCACTGTTGGAGGTGTAAAAATCCCGTCATCTTTAGAGCAACTCCCCAGTGGTTTATATCTATGAAAGGACTAAGGGAGATTGCTCTGAAGGAAATAGACAAAGTAAAGTGGATACCTTCCTCAGGATACAACAGGATAAGGTCTATGGTGGAAAACAGGCCAGACTGGTGTATATCCCGCCAAAGATACTGGGGAGTTCCTATAACTGTTTTTTACTGCAAAAACTGTGGGCATGTGGTGGCAGAAAAAGAAATATTTGAAAGGATGGCCAAGATTATAGAAGAAAGCCCAGATGGTGCAGACATTTGGTTTAAACTAAGCGAAAAAGAGCTATTACCGGAAGATTACGCGTGTCCCAAGTGTGGTTCCAAAGAATTTAAAAAAGAAGAGGACATCCTTGATGTTTGGTTTGACTCTGGCTCATCTCACGCCTCTGTTTTAAGAAGCAGAGGCATAGAAAAGGCAGACCTGTATTTAGAAGGCTCAGACCAACACAGAGGATGGTTTCAAGCATCTTTGCTTGAATCCTGCGCATCTTACGGACAAGCTCCATACAAGGGAGTATTAACCCACGGCTTTACGGTGGACGAGCAAGGAAGGAAGATGTCCAAGTCCCTTGGAAACGTGGTTTCTCCTCAGGAAATCATAAAAGATTACGGAGCAGATATATTAAGGCTTTGGGTTGTGTCAGAAGACTACTCAGAGGACCTAAGACTCAGCAAGGGCATAATTCAAAGGCTGGCAGAAGACTACAAGAAGATCAGAAACACTCTTAGGTTCTTTTTAGGAAACCTTTATGACTTTGAACCTTCAAACGCAGTCCCTTACAAAGACCTTCACCACCTTGACAGGTGGATGCTCTCCTACCTTCAGGACGTGATAGAGCAGAGCTTAGAACACTACGAAAATTACGCCTTCCACAGAATCTTTCATCTGATAAAGAACTTCTGCGCAGTGGAGCTTTCATCCTTTTATCTGGATGTGCTAAAGGACAGGCTCTACATCTACGCTCCAAACTCTTGGGAAAGAAGGTCTGCCCAAACCGTCCTCTTTGAACTCGCCAAAGCTATAACTCTTATCATCTCTCCTTTCCTTAGCTTTACCGCAGAGGAAGTATGGCAACACCTAAGAAAGATAGACCAATCCCTTCCAGAAAGCGTCTTTTTAGCCCTTTTGCCCACTCCAAAAGAAGAGCTAAAGGACCAAAAGCTTTTAAAGGACTATCAACTCATCCTAAAGCTCAGGGACGACGTAATGTCCGCAGTAGAGCTCTGCAGAAAGGAAAAGGAAGTAAATCATACTTATGAAGCTCACGTGTTTTTGTGGGGCAATGAAGAGGTTTTAAAGACCTTAAGGGAATACGAGCAAGACCTAAAGTATATTTTTACTGTTAGCAGGGTCTCCTTTGAAGAGGGTGGAAAGCACAGAGTAGTCTCCGAAAACTTTCTGGGTCTTTGGGTTGGTGCAAGGCAAGTAGAGGGCAGAAAGTGTCCCAGATGCTGGCTGTATTACACAGAAGAGGAATTTGATGGAGAAGTTTGCAAGCGCTGCAGCGCAGTCTTGGCGGAAATAGGAGCATGAAGGATGATCTATTATCAAAGATGCTACTTCTTCAAGAACATGAAGAGGAGATAATAAAAAGAGAGAAGTTTTTAGAAAGGGTCAGCCAAAGGCTGAGAGAAATACAGGCTAACATAGACCAAATACTGGAGGAGCAGGCAACCATCATAGCAGAAATAAACAATCTGATAGACCAGATGAGAGAAGAAGAGCTAAAAGTAAGGTCGTGCAGAGAGAATTTAAGAAAATGGGAAGAGAGAGCTAAAGTGGTTAAGAAGGCTGAAGAATACAAGGCTCTTTTGAGGGAAAGAGCCAAGAACGAAGATTGTATAATCAAAGGAGAACAAAGACTCAGGGAGCTAAAGGGTTTGAAGCGTAAGTTGGAAAGTGCCTTGCAGGACAGCACCAAAAGGCAAAAGCTCAAGAGGTTGGAAGAAGAAAAAGAGGAGCTCCTTAGAGAAAGGCAAGAGGTAGAGCAGGATCTTCTAAAACAAAGATATAAACTTGAGTCTTTAAAAGAAAATCTTGGAGAGTGGATAGCTCAAGAGTACGAGAAGCTTAAAAAAGAAATGGGTTTTCCTCCTCTTGTAAAAGCGGATAAGGGGGTATGCACTAACTGTGGGACCAAGCTTCCAACCTTGCTTTACTCCAAACTATCAAAAGGTGAAAGTATAAGGTGTCCAACCTGTGGTAAAGTTCTATATCACTAACCTATTTAAATCCCTTGACTTGGTGGTTATACTCTCTCTTCTTTTTATATCTTCCATTGGGCTTTTGGGAGTTTATAGTGCTACCTACTCAAAGGATACCTCTTTGCTGTTTTTCAAGCAAGCCCTATACATACTCTTTGGATGGGTTTTGATTCTACTTTTCTCAAGGTTGAATTTTAGGGTTTTATTGGAATATGCACCCGTAGTTTATGGAATTAATCTTCTGCTTCTTGTCCTTGTTCCCTTTGTCGGGAAAACAGTCTACGGTGCCAAAAGGTGGATAGACCTTGGTCCCATAAGCATACAGCCCTCTGAGTTTATGAAGTTTTCTCTTCTTTTTTTAAGTGTTTATGCTCTGAGCAGGATAGAAAAACTTTGGAGTAAGGAGTTTCTTATGCTTTCCTTAGCCTTTGCCATTCCATCGGTCATTGTTTTAAAACAACCGGATTTAGGGACCACCATAACTTACTTTATTATCTATGCCTCTGCTCTTTTCTTCTGGGGGCTAAAAATAAGATACTACATTTTAGCCTTCGTTGGGTTAATCATCTCCTCTCCTCTTCTTTGGACCGTTCTAAAGGACTATCAAAAAGAAAGAATTCTTGCAGTTTTTGATCCATACCGAGACTATGCGGGTAGTGGCTATCAGCTAATCCAGTCCGTTATAGCCGTTGGTTCGGGTGGTATTTTTGGAAAAGGTTTTATGAAGGGAACTCAAGCCCGTCTGCTTTTTCTTCCAGAAAAACACACTGACTTTATATTTTCCGTTATAGCGGAGGAGATGGGCTTTTTGGTTGGCTTTTTGCTCATAAGCGCCTTTTTCCTTATAATTTGGAGAGCCTTTAGCTATACTAAAAGGGCAGACATAAAAGAAGAGGTTCTGTTTTTGGGGACCTTCTGTTCTTTGCTTGCCTTCCAGGTTTTCGTAAATTTTGCTATGACCATGGGACTGATGCCGATTGTAGGAATGCCCTTGCCCTTTGTTAGCTACGGGGGAAGCGCAGTTTTAACCTTTAGTTTATTGTTTGGAATAAGTTTATCAATAATAAGGGAAATCAGGAACAAGCCCATAAACTTTTCCAATGGTTGAAGGACTATACTTTCACATACCTTTTTGTAGTAGCAAATGCCCATACTGTGATTTTGTCTCTTTCGTAAGCGACCCATCGGAAGAATACTTAGAGCTTCTAAAGCTGGAGCTAAATCTTTACCAAGAGCTGGATTTTAACCTAAAGACCATTTACTTTGGTGGTGGCACACCTTCTTTGGTACCCACAAAACTTTGGAAGAAGTTTTTTAGATCCTTGGACTTAAAAGGTGTCCAAGAGATAACCATAGAGTGCAACCCGGAGGATTACGAAGAGAAAGACTTTCAGGAGCTTTTAAGTTTAGGAGTAAATCGCCTAAGCTTTGGAGTTCAAAGCTTTTTGGAGAAAAACCTGAAGTTTTTGGGAAGGAAGCACTCGCCAAAAAGGAGCCTTCAGGTTATTGAGCAAACCCACCGTTCAGGCTTTAAAAACATAAGCATAGACATAATTTACGGTCTCCCCAATCAAAGCCTAAAAGACCTAAAGGAAGAGATAAACATAATTAAAGACCTGCCTATAACCCATCTTTCTGCCTACCTTCTAACTCCATACGAGGATACTCTCTTTGGTGAGCTTTGGAAAAAGGGAAACTTAGAACTTCCTTCCGATGAGAAAGTGGAGGAGATGTTTCTTTACCTTTCGGAGGAGCTTAACTCTATGGGCTTTGACCATTACGAGATAAGCAACTTTGCAAAGGAGGGTTATGAATGCAAGCACAACTTACTTTACTGGACCCACAGAGAATTTTTGGGACTTGGAGTTTCCGCTTGGAGCTTTGTAAATAAAAGAAGGTTTGGAAACTACCGAAACATACAAGCTTACAAAAAGGCAGTTCTAAAGGGCATAAGACCTGTGGAAAGGGAAGAAGTCCTGGAAGGAGAAGATCTCATAAAAGACTATCTTTTTGTCGCTCTGAGGACAAAGTATGGAATTTCAAAGCAAATGTTGAAGTTTATTCCAGAAAGCTTGAGAGAATTTTTCGTAGAGGAGGGGAAAAGGTTGAGACTTTCAAAGAAAGGTTGGCTTTTAATGAACGAGATCTGGTGGGGTCTTACAAAACAGCTTTCAACCTTTCCCCACCAAACCAATGGAGATATAATTTTTAAGCTATGATATGCTTGACTCATTTAGAGCTCTGTCCGCACTGTAAGAGAATAGCCCTGAAGGTTTGCGAGTATGACGAGCCCTATCCGAGGGTAGAGGCGGAGTGTCAATGCTGTGGCTATAAGGTTAAAGACAAACCCATGGCCTTAGGCAAAGAAGACTTCAAAGCTATTTTGGATAAACTCGGTAGTAAAATGGTAGGAAACCGTTGTATAGACGACAGGTGCGGTTCAAGCAGAGTTATAAAACTTCTGAGTGAAGGAAGTTATGCGGAGTTTAGGTGTTTGGACTGCGGTGCGGAGTGGAACAGTGATGAGCTAAAGAGGGCAATACAGAGGATAAAAAACGTTCAAAATGCGATAAAAAACGGCAATAGGTTGTTAGATGTTCTAAAAGCTGGTGAAGGAGAGTGTCCTCTGTGTGGATGGGATATAGGGCACCTTCACTCTGGTTATGCTGTGGTGGTTGAGTGCTTCGTGTGTGGATATCACAACGTGGTAGAGGAGCATATACCTGAAGTGGATTTAATGACTCTGAATTGTCCTGAATACGAACAGTCGGAGGAGCCCGGTTGAAAACTCTTTTTCGGGAGTTTTTTAGGTATGGTGAGTGGAAAGAACGCTTTTTAAGGGAATACGAAAATATAGAATCTAAGGTTCGCTATTTACGGGAAAGTGAGATAAACAAACTTTATCCAGAAATAGATGAACGGTCTTTAAAAGCTTTGGCGTGCATGCACGTAGGGGGATACGAAAAGAGGCTGGAAGATCAAGATGTGCTCTTTTGGACAAACTGGGCTTTTTTTAAAACATACAGAACCTTTGGAGGTCTGTCCCAGCTTTCCGAGAAAGAGCTTTGCTTTCTGTTTTACTCGTTGGGCAAGATTTTTGTTCCCCTTTTGCTTCACGAAAAGGGAGTAAAGTCGGAAAGTTTTAAGGCGCTTAGTCCAGAAGAGCAAGAAAAAGCAGTTGCTGACGTGTTAGACACTGTATGGGAAAACCACTTTATAAGGATTCTTCAAATATTACCCTCTCTGTTGAATGAAACCTCTGCATAAAAGCCTCCTTTCTCTGGTATAACCTTTATTTCCCAACCGTGCATTTGAAAAATGTGTTTGACCACCGCAAGGCCTAAACCCATACCTTGTGGGTTGGAAGAATGGAAAGGTAAGAATATACCCTCCTCTTGTCCCTTTTCCAATCCCCTTCCGTCATCCTCATAAGCAAATCCCTTTTCCGTTATAAACACCCTTACTTTCTTTGCCCCCCACTCCAAGCTGTTGTTAAAAAGATTAAAAAAGCACTCCTTTATCATGCTTTTGTCTGCTTTAACGAGGCGGCTTCCGATTACTTGAATTTCCAAGTTTGGATACAGTCTCCCCATGTCCCTTATCAGCTCTGCCAGATCAAAGGTCTCTATCTTTATCTCTTTGTGGTAAGAAAGGTCCCTAAAGTAATTTACCGCAGACTTTATCCTTTCTATCTCCTCAAGTAGCATTTGGCAAACCCTTACAACCTCATCCTGAGTTAATTTTCCTTTTTGAGCCAAAAGAATCAGCCTTTCTAGGTTAAGTCCTATAGGTGTTAGTGGATTTTTTATTTCATGAGCCAGCCTTTTTACTGCGTCCTGCCACGTTCTAAACCTCTCTGCCATGATTACGGGCCTTAAGTCTTCGTATATGTGCATACTGCCGTAGGGAGTTTCAAGCTGAGTGTGGTTTATCTCAGGACCCTCTTTTTCCATCTGACGGTAGGCTTTATTTTCCAAAACTTCCCCCTCTTTGCTTACAAACCTTATACCTACTGGCAAGCTCTCTATCAAGTTTTTCAGAAATTCCTTCTCCTTCTCCAATCGCTCATAAAAAGCCTTTAGCTCGTCCTTCATAGAAGAAAGGGACTGGGCTAATTGGGATATCTCATCCCCCGTGTTTGGAACCTTTAAGTTTACGTCAAACCTACCCTTTGCTATCTCCTTTGTTTTTGAAGACAGTTCCTCCAGAGGTATGCTTATGTACCTTGCTACGAGGTTGCCAAACCAGAAGGATGCAAGCAAAGCAACAAAAGACAGAAGTACAAGAAAATACAGGTATATCCCCGCTATCACATCCCTAGACTTTACAAGATTTCTAAGGTCCCTTGAAACCCCATATAAGGAATTTAAGCCTTTCTCCAAAGCCCTATCTTTAACAAGCTCTATCCTGTATTCTCCCACGCAAATAACAAAAAGATCTGCAGTCTCCTGCTCTATGCACCCTTCTGTTTTTGACACGGTTTTTATGTGTTTTAAAGTTTTTGAATAATCCTCTGGATTTTCTCCCCTTTCTAAGACGGAGCTAAAAAAAGTCCTGTAGATTTCTACTATTTCCCTTTCCTGATTTTCAATGCTCTGTTTTAGGTTTTCCGTTCTATTTGCCACATCCTTAAGCTGGGAGCTTAAAAAAGTCTTTGTGGATTGAAGAAGCACCACAGAGGATGCCAAGTTCAGAAAAAGTATGGGCAAAAACATGTATAGGAAAAGAATATTGGATAGCCTTTTTCTTAGCTTTCCTTTCTGAGTCTGAAGGTACGTTTTTATAAACTTTCTGAAAAATAGGAAAAAAACCAATATGAGAATTAGCAGGTCTAAGTTTATTATCAGAAGTATTAGAGGAAAGCCCACCGTCCAGATCTTGCGCAGGTTGTCCAAAAAGGCTATGTTTATACCGATGAAAAAAACGATGAACAGAAAAAAAGGAAGGAAAAGCTTGAGCTTGTCCATCAAGAGTAGATGGCTATTACATTGTAAAAGGTATCCCTCTCCACCGGTATTTTACCCGCATCTTTGATCAGTTTTATGAGCTTTTCTTTGCTCTGTTTGTAAGGACTTTGGGTACCAGCAGCATGGACTATTTTCTCCTCTTCTATAGTTCCATCCACATCGTCTGCCCCCATGTTCAGAGCTATCTGGGTTACTCTTTCTCCCAAGGTTATCCAATAGGCCTTTATGTGAGGGAAGTTGTCTAAAAATAGCCTGGATATGGCTATGGTTTTTAGGTCATCCACTGATGAGGTGCGCTTTCCTCCGAGCCTTGTGCCTTCAGGCCAGTAAGCCAATGGAATGAAGACCTGAAAGCCCCCCGTTTCGTCCTGAAGCTCCCTAAGCTTTAGCATGTGCTCCACCCTCTCCTCGTAGGTTTCTACATGACCGTAGAGCATGGTGGCGTTGGATGGTATTCCAAGCTTGTGGGCTGTCCTGTGAATTTCCAAGTATTCCTCCGCATTGGCTTTGTATGGAGCTATTATCTTTCTTACCCTTTCGGAGAAGATCTCCGCACCTCCGCCAGGAATGGCAGAAAGCCCAGCTTCCTTTAGCTCAAGGAGAATATCCTCGTAGCTTTTCTTTGAGACTTTTGCCATATGATGTATCTCTACCGCAGTCCAAGCCTTTACCACGATATCTGGGAAGTTCTCTTTTATCTTCTTGACAACAAAAATATAATCTTCCACTTTCCAATGAGGTGGCACACCACCCACTATGTGTACTTCCCTTCCCCCTTGTAGATAAGTCTGCTCCACTTTTTTAAGTATTTCTTCCATGCTCATCTCATATGCCCTATGGTCAGACTTTTTCACCCCAAAGGCGCAAAAATCGCACTGATATACGCACACGTTAGTAGGATTTATCTGACGATTGACTATAAAGTAAGCAAACATGCCGTTCTTTTTCCTATTTACCCACTCCGCAAGGGCTCCTATGTATGCTAAATGATTGGAATAGAAAAGCTCTATAGCATCCTCTGCACTGAGCCTGGTACCATCCAAAACCTTTTGCCCTATTTCTTTTAACTTTCTATCTTTTTGATTTCTTATAAGCACTTCTAATTCCATAGCGGTAAATAATATATTCAAACAACCAGTGAAAGCAACAAAGAAGGTAGAAAGTTTACAAGCTTCACTTGCTCTAAAAGACCCAAAATTTTCATGCCCAGTACTATAAGAAGGCCGCCACCTAAAAAGAGGGCGTTTGAAGTGGATTGGGCTTTTACAGCGTCTCCCAATAAGTAAAACCCAAAGGTTAAAGCTCCTTGAAAGATGAGGACGTAAAAAGCGGAAAGTAGCACCCCCTTTCCAAAGATACTGCCTAGGATGGTTGAGGAGACTCCGTCCATGAAAGCCTTTGAAAGTAAAAGGCTACTGTCCCCTTTTGTAGCTTCAAGGAAGCATCCCATAAACGTCATGGGACCTATCGTAAAAAGCAAAGATGCGGTCAGAAATCCAGACTTTTTTTCCCCAGGGAGACTTTCTATCCTTTCTTCTAAACGTAGCGTATATCCAATGCCACCACCGAGGATCAGCAAGAAGAACATTTTCAACATCTCCGGTTTGTTCTCTATCAAAAGCTTTACCCCCAAAAGGATAGTAAAAACTCCTATGGCGTGGGTTATACCGTCTTTTAACGTTTCTGGTATGAATCTCTTGGCCTGTGTCCCAAGGATGGAGCCTACCAAAATAAGCACTGCGTTAACCAGCGTGCCAAAGCCTACAAACATTATTGGCTTTGTTGAGAACTTGCAAGGATGTTGGTAAAAAGATCATGCAGAAAGTCTGCCCTGTCTTCGTGAGTGTATTTTTCAAAGACTTTCTTTCTTGCCCTTTCACCAATTTCTAATGCCTTTTCTGGATAGTCCAGATAGTAAAGCACCTTCTCTTCTATCTCAGCCCGATCTAAAGGAAGGTAGGTTATTACTTCCTCTTCCGGATTGAAGAAACCAGGTAGAGTTGCTTTGTAATCTACAAGCATAGCACATCCCATGCCAGCCACTTCCAAAGGAACAAAACCCACACCCGTTGGCACGCTGTGAGGATAGGAGGTAATTACTATGAGACTTTGTCCAAGAAGTTCTAAAAGCTCGTCCCAGTTTTGGGGAACTATGGACTGATGCCCTTCAAAAAGCTCTCCCTGAACTTCTCCGAAGATCTTCAGTTCCATACCTTCAAGAAAACTAAGCAAAAACCACCTTTTCTTTGCAGTGGCATACAGGGATATTTGATTTAAAAAGGTCAAGAACTCCTGTGGTTTTTCTTCCCTCCATTTTAGGTATTCTTCCTGAATGTTTGGGTTAAACATTGAAAGTATATAGTCGTGAGCCTGCAAGATATGGACTTCCGGATTTCTAAACATAAAGTCCCCCACTTCAAAGAATACACCCAAAAACTCCTGTTTAACACTCTGAGCCACATGGTTTGCAATAATGTTTGGGTCTATGACTGGTCCAAAAAAGGCAAGGTTTATGTTCCTTTCTGTGCTTGGCTCCTTCATCTGCTGAAGGTCCAAGAAGGGCGTAATATAGGAAGGCGGTTGCTTTATTCCAAGGAAAGCCAAGCTGTCTGCGTATTTGAGGTCGCAAACTACGGGCAAAAAGTTAGTGGCAGGTCTGAGGTCCATAAGAGGCATAAAGTTAAATAAGGGTTCGTCGTTGAAAATGGATACATGCACAAAGCCAGCCGCATCGGAAAGAACTTTTTTATTGTCTTCCTGAACCACAGTAATTATTCCACTGCCGTTTAGGTCTATACAAAAGAAGGGTGAAAAATCCAAAAGCTCTTTGACTTTCTCGTTTAAATCCCCCTCTGCTATGTTTAGCTCTAGCACCTCTGTACCTTTCTCCCTAAAGCGTCTGATAATAGCTTTAATGTGTCTTGCCAAGCCTTCGTATTCTCCAACTTTTAAAAAAGCTACTCGCATACATTGATTATAACTTAAAATAAATAATGCGTTGGGGGTGTGGCGGAACTGGCAGACGCAGGGGACTTAAAATCCCCAGGGGTAATCCCCCGTGAGGGTTCGAGTCCCTCCACCCCCATTGGGAAAATAAAACATGATCCTTTCGGATGTTAGTATAAAAGAGCTCATAAAGAAAGGTGAGCTAAGAATAGAGCCCTTTGAGGAAAAAAACATACAGAGCTCATCCATAGATCTAAGACTTGGGGAGGATGTTTTATTCTACGTTGCGGACCTTATAGACGTCAGGCAGGAGAAAATTCCAGTTCAGAGAGTTAAGGTTCCAGAGGAGGGCTTAATCATAGAACCAAAATCCTTTCTCCTTGCCACCACCTTAGAGTACATAAAACTTCCAAAATATATAACCGCCTTTGTGGAAGGTAGGTCTTCTTTGGGAAGGCTGGGACTTTTCATAGAGAACGCAGGCTGGGTAGATGCAGGCTTTGAAGGCCAGATAACCTTGGAGTTTTACAATGCCAACAGCTGTCCTATAAAGCTTTACAAGGGTATGAGGGTATGTCAGATAGTTTTAGCTAAGTTGGATAGACCTGCAGAAAAACCTTACAGAGGCAAGTACTTTGGACAAAAGGGAGCTACCGCATCAAAGATATATATGGACCTTTTAGGCTCACAGGAATAAATTCAAAATCTTATGAAAAAACTTTCAAGGTTTGAGCATATACTGGAAGGAAACAGAATAAGCCAAGAGGAAGCCTTAGAGCTTTTGGAGAGTTTAGACTTATCTACGCTGGGCTACTTAGCGGACCAAGTAAGAAGACTTCACCACCCAGAGGATGTGGTCACTTTTGTCATAGATAGAAACGTAAATTACACTAACGTGTGCGTTGCAGGATGTAAATTTTGCGCTTTTAAAAGGAGTGTGAATTCTACAGATGCTTACGTTTTGGACACAGACCAGATTTTAGAGAAGGTTAAAGAGCTCGTAGATTGGGGTGGAACTACTCTGCTTATGCAAGGTGGGCTAAATCCAGACCTGCCCCTTGAATTCTACGTGGAGCTGCTAAGGACCATAAAGAAAACCTTTCCACAAGTTCAAATACACTCCTTTTCTGCACCAGAAATAGTCTATCTTGCAAGAATTGAAAAGCTGACCATTGAGGAGGTTTTGAGAGAATTAAAGAATGCTGGTCTTGATTCTCTGCCTGGTGGTGGTGCAGAGATTCTATCTTCAGAAGTAAGAAGATTTTTAAGTCCGGGTAAGTGCTCCGTGGAAGAGTGGGAAGAGGTGCACAGAACTGCCCACAGGCTTGGTATGACTTCCACCGCAACTATGATGTTTGGACATGTGGAAGAGCCAAAGCATATAGTGGAGCATCTGGAAAGGGTAAGAAGGATTCAGGATGAAACAGGCGGATTTACTGCCTTTATTCCTTGGACCTTTAAAAAGGGAAACACTCAGCTTGATCACATAGAAGAATCACCATCTACTTATTACCTAAAAGTCTTAGCTCTTTCTAGGATATACTTGGATAACTTCAGAAACATTCAAAGCTCACATGTCACGCAAACTATGCAAGTAGGTATGGTAGGCCTTCACTTTGGAGCAAACGACCTTGGCAGTGTGATGATAGAGGAAAACGTTATCTCTTCCACATCCTATAAGGTGTCCATTCCGAAGGTAGAGGATATGGTAAATACCATAAGGTCTGCTGGCTTTATTCCCGCCCAGAGAGATACATACTATCGGATCATAAGAGTTTTCTAAGCCTCAGCATTGCCTTGTGTACGAGCAGTGGATCGTAGATTCCAAAGCTTTTTAAAAACCATCCATCGCCACCTGTTATGATAACGGTAAAGTTTCTTTTGTAGCTTGCGCCAAGCTCCTTTAAAAGTCCTTCAATGTAATAGAAAACTTCCTTCTTCAATCCACCAAGTATGGCAGATTTAGTGTCCTTTCCCAAGGGCACATCCAAGTCCTCCAACCTGAAAAGTGGAATAAGCTCTGCCTTTTCGCTCAGACACCTTAGTCTTGTCCCCAAGCCCAAGCTTATAAACCCTCCTTTAAACACACCATCAACCAACAGATCCACCACCAAAGCGGTGCCACAGCTTATCAAAAGGCAGGATTCTGAATAAAACTCCAAAGCACCGTAAAGATTCAAAAGTCTGTCTATACCTACCTTTTCCTTACCTACAAAAGCTGTTTTTATGGGCACTTCTTGGGGTGTGAAGATGTGGGCGTTATTTAGTTTGTAATTCAGAGAAGGTTTTACGGAACATGCCAAAATTTGATCGTAAGCCAAAAGCAGTTTGTCTAACTCCTCATGAGCAAACTTTCCTAAATACTTAAGCTCCTTTCCGTCAAAGGTGCAAGCATCCACACTGGTATTTCCTATATCAAGAGTTAGGATTGTTTGCAAAGGCTGTTCGAAAAATCCCACATTGGGCCGTCCCCCCAACCTCTAAGGGAACTAA